>CADCOS010000085.1 GCA_902803165.1 uncultured bacterium
ATTGTTGAAAGTTGACTGAATATGTACAACCCCTTGCAATACATTCTTCTTTTCTTTTTTCTTTGTAGTTTTTGGTCTTGCCATTTTCTTTTTCCTTATAATTAATTACTATTTATTTTCTCTGAGTTTAATGTCAAATCTAAAATTATTGCTTCACACTTTGCAGTCATTTACTCTATTTTGCTTCGCAAAATTGTTGTTCATTTTGCTCCGTGCTGCTTCGAGTTTCGGGCTGCACCCTCACTCTGCGCAAAATTTTACTTCTTCTTGCCTGCAATGGCAACTTTTTTGCCTCTGCGGGTTCTTGCATTAGTCTTAGTTCTTTGACCTCTGCAAGGAAGTCCTTTTTTGTGTCTCATTCCTCTGTATGAATTGATTTCCTGAAGACGTTTGATATTCATTGCAACTTCACGTCTCAAGTCACCTTCAATATGATATTCAGACAATGCATTACGCAATTCTTTAATATCATTTTCCGTTAAATCATCCGTTCTTAAATCAGGAGAAATTCCTGTTACTTCAAGAATCTTTTTAGCACGAGCAGGCCCGATACCGTATATGTATGTGAGCGCTACTTCCATTCTTTTGTTACGAGGTAAGTCTACCCCTACTAATCTTGCCATGTTACATTTCCTTCTTTTATGTTTCTAATACTAAAATTACTCTGAATGGAAAATTGAAAGTTGAAAATTGAAAACTATTTAAAATTAATTTTCCGTTTTTCATTTTCCACTTTACATTTACTTACCCTTGTCTTTGTTTGTGTTTAGGGTTTTCACAAATTACGGCAACTCTGCCTTTTCTTTTAATAACCTTGCATTTGTCACACATAGGTTTTACTGAACTTCTTGTTTTCATTTTACTTTTCCTTTTCTTATGTTTCTTTTTACTAAATCTTTGTTCTGAGTGACCAAGTGATCAAGTGATCAAGAGGTTTATTTACTTCAATCTGAAAGTTATTCTTCCTTTTGTTAAATCATAAGGTGTCATTTCTACCTTAACTCTGTCACCCGGAAGAATTCTAATAAAATTCTTTCTGATTTTTCCCGAAATATGTGCCAAAATCTCATGATCATTTTCGAGTTTTACTCTGAACATTGCATTTGGCATGGATTCCAGTATTGTACCTTCAATTTCTATAACGTCTTTTGCCATTAAATTTCCTCTAATTTTCGGCTGTTCAATCATGGCAGTTTCCTGCCACATTATTTAATGATATTTGCTGAAAAACCGAATGCAAGCAGTTTTATTTAATTTGAGACCTAATGTAAATTTTTGTAACTGAATATTTTTATAATAATAGGTTTGTATAACTCTTAGCGCGAGTTTTTTAAAACAGGCTATATCAATAGGTTTTACATGTTTATAAGGTAGTTTTAAAATATTACATTTTTATAAAAACATTCAATAATTTCTTTAAACAATTTTTGTTAGTGTTTTTGTAATATAATAAGTTAGTATAAGTATTTTAACATGGAGGAAATATGGAGAGCTTACTTAATATGGTACAGGCAAATGCAATGATTGTATCAGCTGCGATTCTTATTGTGGCGTACATTTTTATTGCTACGGAAAAAATTCCGAAAGTTACGGTTGCTCTTGTAGGAGCATCACTAACTCTGTTATTCGGACTTTTGGGACAAAATGCAAAAATCGACGGAGGGTTAAATCCTTATTATTTCATTAATTATGTTGATTTTAATGTAATATTTTTACTCGTATCAATGATGATAATTGTAAGTATTGCAACAAGAAGCGGGATGTTTAACTGGGTTGCAAATGAAATGCTGAAAAAGACAAAAGGTCACCCAAAAACCATTTTGTTTTGCTTAGCTGTTTTTACGGCTGTTGCTTCGGCGTTTTTGGATAACGTAACGACCGTAATCTTAATTATGCCTGTTACGTTTGCAATTGCCAAAGAGCTTGACATAAATCCGGTACCGTTTTTGATAACAGAAATTCTGGCTTCTAATATTGGCGGAACATCAACATTAATCGGAGATCCGCCTAATATCATTATAGGAAGTGCCGCAGGATTATCTTTTATGGACTTTATAAAAGAATTAACGGGAATTGTTGCTGTTATATTACTGGCAGTTATAGGAATAATGATTTTTTGGTTCAGAAAACATTTGCATGCAACCGAAGAAAATATGGCAAGAATTGCGCAAATGGATAATTCCGGAACAATCAAGGACAAAGGTTTAATGATTCGTTCGTTAATCGTTCTTTTGCTTGTAATTACAGGATTTGTAACTCACGACATCACTCATATTCAAACCTGTGTTTGTGCTATGGCAGGTGCAAGTATTTTGCTTTTGTTCGAAAAACCTGCCGATATTCTTACTGATGTAGAGTGGAGTACAATATTTTTCTTTATCGGGCTATTTATTATAATCGGCGGTTTTGAAAAAGCAGGCGGTATTGAATTAATGGCTAAATGGCTTATTGATATAACTCACGGCTCGCAATCATTGGCTTCAATGGTAATACTTTGGGGTTCGGGAATTTTATCGGGAATTATTGACAATATACCATATACAGCGACAATGACTCCTATGATATCGGAAATAGCTGCTGCTAAAGGTGCTGTTTTTGCAGAACCAATGTGGTGGTGTTTGTCACTCGGAGCCTGCCTTGGCGGAAATATGACAATTATCGGTGCGGCTGCAAACGTTATTGTTTCGGAAACTTCTGCTGCAAACGGACACCAAATTAAATTTATGGAATACTTAAAATACGGTGTTGTAATAACATTTATTTCACTTGTATTAAGTATGATTTATATTCAGTTCAGATTTCTCGGTTAAAAATTAAATTATACACAATAAAAAAGCGGCTTTTTCATAAAGCCGCTTTTTAGTTTCTATAATTTATTTATCAAGGTAGCAAAAAAAAATTTTACAGTTTTTATAAAAAGTAATAAGTGAAAATTTTATATAAACTCAGGAGTAATTATGAAAATAGCATTAAATTTGTTTCAACACCGAGAACCGAGTCAAGTATTAATCTCAAAAGAATTACCGCAAAAAATTGCGGGTGAAATATCCAAATTCAAAGACGAAATGGCAGCTGATTCAATTCTAAAATACGGTAAAACATTTCTTTTTGCACCGCATCATTCTCCGAAAGGAAATATTGACTGTGTTTTAGCAAATCATGGCGCTTATACAAAAACGCTTTCGCTTGATGCAAATAAAGAGGAAGTTCTTGAGACAATTCAAGATTTAGTTGATGCAAACAGATTAAATAAAATAGTTTAGATACTCTTTAACAACAATAAATGTAAATATTTGTAAAATCATCCTGAAAAACAAGCAATTTTGGAGATTGAGTAAACTTATATTGTTTGCAAAGTGTAGTTATCTTTGAAAGGATTGTTTAAATGAATATTTCAAGCGTTAACGGTTATTCAAACTACTATAACACTGTCAATTTTGGGAGCAAGACAAAAGCTGTACAAAAAATGCTTCCTTATTTTATGCAAGATGCTAAAAGTGCTGAAGAAGGTTTTGGTGTTTGGCTAAAAAAAGAAAAAAATCTTCTTGATTCAAACGGTTACAGAGATCTTATAGCTGTTCCTCAATATGATTTGATTGCACTGGACAATAACACAAGAAAATTTGGTAGTTTCAGAATACAAAACGGCACTTGGTATGATGTGTGTGATGTGCCGAAAACTGTGAGAAAAATTGTTAACTATAACGAAAAAGGACCTGTTTACTGTACATTTACACCGGATTTAAACGGAGTGCTTACACGCTC
>CADCOS010000086.1 GCA_902803165.1 uncultured bacterium
ATAAAACAATCCGCAAAAAGAATCGCAATCATCGGCTCCAGAAATCTTGCAATTACTCATCAACAGATGATTGAAACACTTACAACAGCCCTGGTAATGCAGGGTAATACAATAATCACTTCCGGTGGTTCCAGCGGAACTAATGCTGCCGCTATTAGAGGAGCCATGAAATCAAACCCTGATAAATTAAAGGTTATTTTACCTCAAACAATAGGTCAACAACCTTCTGATGTTCAAGACCAATTAATCGGAGTGCCGAATATAGTTGAACATTCAGACCGAGCTATGATGACTTTGGCTGATGCTTCACGAGTATGCAACAGAGAAATTATTGACGACTGTAATCAGTTAATATGTTTCTTATCTCATACAAGTAAAACTTTGCACGGCGCTGTAGAATACGCAGAAGAAAACCACAAAGTTGTTACTGTATTTTACTTAGATTAATATTTTGAGGATTTTCTGTTATGGATTTAATAAAAAAACTCACAGGAAAGAATCCTTCTGAGTATGAATCTGTTGCACAATCTATAATTGATAATGCTGATGAAGATTTATATAAAAAATTAATTGATCAAGATGATTTTTTGTTTGATTTTATTAAAAGGAATGTCGCTCAAAGACTTCAGCATGCCTGTAATAAAAACAATTATTTAAATTTGCTGAAATTTTTTAAATACTACTCTCCATCATATATAGATATGATAGCGGAAGTATTAAAATATTTTGGCGGAGATTCTATAGTTAGTAAGATTAAACCCTATATATACAATGGAAATAGCAGTGAAAAAGCCTGCGCAATAAAATGTCTTGCAAAATTTGATTATGACTCGGTATCAGATTTAATTCCCGATATCAGAGAACTTGCAGAATCACAAGACGAAGCAATATCCGGTAACTCCGCTGAATTTCTGGGGATATTTAATGATGAAGAATCTAAAAATAGGGCTTTGTTGAAACTAAAAGCAGAGGACGACTTTGAAAAATTTGACGGAGTAAAGTTTTTGATTTCTTATGGCGCAAAAGATATTGTTAAACAAATAATCGAAGCAATGAAAGAGTCTGGCTTTTCAGAAAATATAGCGTGTGAAATTCCGTACTTAATCCCTATAACGGATTTGATAAATTCTGATTATGAAAACGGTTCACTTGTTTTATGCAATATTATTAATGCGATTCCAGATATTATACCGCCTTCATCTATTTGCGATTTTGATTTGTATTCATCGACCGAACTCTTAGTATCAAAGCTCCCTGACAGTATAGCTGCACTTGTACTCAGAATGGAAAAAGACAAGATTAATGAGCTTTTGTCTAACGAAGAATATTTGTTTGATTCTGACAAAAATACGAAAGATGAAATTAATGAACTTGGTAAAATGCTGAACAAGCTTAATTCAAATATGCTTACAAGCCTTTTATATGACGAATTGTATGATGAAAGCAACTTTGTACTTTTTGCCATTGACTACGCCGAAGAAATTGCCGAATTGGAAACTTTGACTCAATGCAAAAACCCGACAGTTGTACTAAAAGCCCTAACAAAACTAAAAGAAAAAGGTGTTCTATCGGACACCCATAAAACATATGCTTTAAACAATTTTGATAATAATGATATTTTAAATGTAATTGAAGCTTTATAATTAAATTTCGTAACTTGCGTTACCTAATTCCAGATCTTTATTAAATTCTTTTACCATATCAGATGATATTTTCCAGTTAATTTTACCGTCGGGATATTTGATATAATGCTTTGTTGAACAAATTGTTGAAACATAACATGCATCCAATATATTCATAAACGAAATATCAACATTCAACTTTTTGCAAGAGTGGTTAGTTATATATGAATTAATATATTCTACAGCTTCTTGCGGCACAACACTGCTTGGAGACAAACCTTTTTTGCGGGGTAGTATTTGTAACATGTATATTCCTTGTGTATGTTTGGATAAAATCTGATTTTCTTATTATAATTTACGACTTAATTTTAAAAAAAATTAATTTAATCTTTCAAATATCCACCGTTTAATGTACAACAAAAAAAGAGACCTCTTAAAAGGCCTCTTTTATAATACTTTAAAGTTTAAATTACGCACGTTTGCTGCCTGAAACTGAAATTTCATGTCTGCCTTTTGCACGTCTTCTGTTCAAAACTTCACGTCCTCCGGGAGTAGCCATTCTTGCTCTAAAACCGCTTACGTGCTGTCTTTTAATCTTTGTTCCTTCTAATGTACGTTTCATTTTACTATTTCCTTTTCAGCTAATTAATCTATTATATAAAACTATGCTATATAAAAAACACTATTTAGTCAAATGTATGTTTAAGTATTATTAAGATTGGCTGATTTATGATAAAATACTTTTATTAAGAGGAGATTTTATTATGGAAAATAAAAAAATAGGCTTTATCGGCTCAGGAAAAATGGCAGGAGCGATTATTAAAGGTTTGATTAGAACAGGTTTTTCAAAACCTGAAAACCTATTGGCAACTCAAGCTGAAAAAGAAGGAGTTGAGGAAAAATCAAAAGCTTTAGGTATTAAAATTATTTTAGATAATAAAGAACTTGTTAAAAATTCTGATGTCATTTTTATTGCGGTTAAGCCAAACCAAGTAGTTGATGTACTTGAAGAGATTAATCCGTTTGTTACAGCTGAAAAATTGATTGTTTCAATTGCTGCCGGAGTAAAAATAAACAAATTGGAATCAAACCTTCCGAATAACACAAAGATAATACGTGTTATGCCAAATACACCAGCACTGGTAGGAGAAGGTATGAGCGGAATGACAGGCGGTAAAGCTGTAAATAAAAATGATTTGGATTTTGTAAAAGATTTGCTCTCAACAATAGGCAAATGTATCGTCGTAAATGATGAATCTCAAATTGATATTGTTACCGCAATTTCCGGTTCAGGCCCCGCATTTTTCTATAAAGTCATAAATGATATTGCCCGCGCGGGAGAAAAATTAGGTATGAATTACGAACAAGCTTTGCTTTTAAGCATACAAACCGCCATCGGATCTGCAAAAATGGCTCTTCAAAGAGATGTCAGCATGGAGACTTTGATTTCAAATGTAGCAACCAAGGGCGGTTGTACAAGAGTTGGTGTTGATGTTATGGAGGGTTTGTCCGAAAACAATAAAAAAGATACTTCAGAACTTTTTTATGAAGTTATTAAATCCACTACGGACAAAGCCCGTGCTTTAGGTTAATGTAGGTTTAAATCTTTCATAATTTTTAATTTTTTCTTTAGTGCCTTTTTTCTTCTTTCTTTTATTTGCGAGGCAAAAGAAAGAAGTAAAAAGGCACCCCAAAAAAGAAGAAAG
>CADCOS010000087.1 GCA_902803165.1 uncultured bacterium
AGGAACCATAATTGAGGGTTGCTGCTGTTGTTCATCATCCAAAGAATCTAAAATTTCAATCATTCTACCACCTTTATTAATTGCAAATAATACTTATTTTGTGTATGCTGAATTATAATATCATAAAATCAGTCATTTGGGAATAGGGGAATGGAAAATATTTTAGAAAAGTTAAATCCTGAGCAACTTGATGCTGCAAAGACAACGGAAGGTGCTCTGTTAATTTTGGCAGGCGCAGGGAGCGGTAAAACAAGAGTATTAACTACAAGAATTGCTTATATGATACAACAAGGCGCAATAGCGGGTAAAATTCTTGCAGTAACGTTTACTAACAAAGCGGCAAGAGAGATGAAGGAAAGGCTTTCGTCTATACTTGGTGAAAATGTGGTTAAATATATGTGGGTAGGTACATTTCACAGTATATGCGGGCGAATTTTAAGGCAGGATATAGAAAATTATACTTTTCAGTCAGGTAAGAAACTTGATAAAAATTTCACAATATATGATGAGACTGACTCATTAGCCGTAATAAAACAGGCTATTAAAAAGATTAACTTGGACGATAAAATTTATCAGCCAAAATTAATAAAAGCAATTATTTCAAATGCCAAAAATAAAATGCAGGATGCTTTCAGTTATGCTACTTTTGCTAAAGATTTTAAAAGCCAAAACATCGCAAAAGTATTTGAAGCGTATGAAAATGCTCTTTTGAATAATAATGCAATTGACTTTGATGACATGCTCTTATTAACAGTGAAATTATTGGAACAAAATCCGGATGTAAGAAAAAAATATTATAATAAATTCCAGCATATTTTAGTTGATGAATATCAAGATACAAACCTCGCCCAATATAAGCTTGTAAATGCTTTATATACTAATTTTGATAAAATAGTTCCTCCCGAACGTTCTCTTTGCGTTGTCGGTGATGTGGATCAGTCAATATATAGTTGGCGAGGAGCTGATTTTAGGATAATTATGAATTTTCAAAAAGATTTTCCTAATGCAAAGCTGGTTAAATTAGAGCAAAATTATCGTTCGACTGCAAATATATTAAATGCGGCAAATTCTGTAATTGAAAATAATGAAGAGCGTGTGGAAAAAGTTCTTTATTCAAATAAAGGAGAGGGTGAAAAAATAACATATTATGAAGCTCAGGATGAGGCCGATGAGGCAAATTATATAGTAAAATCAATAGTTAATACTTCTGAAAATTATAACCAATTTGCGATTTTATACCGTACTAATGCGCAATCACGTGCCTTAGAAGAAGCTTTGATTGCGCAAGGAATTCCTTACAGAATATATGGCGGATTAAAATTTTATGACAGAAAAGAGATTAAAGATGCTATCGCATATTTAAAACTAATACATAACATTGATGATTCACAATCACTTAAAAGGATTATAAACGTTCCGAAACGTGCTATCGGTGAAACAACATTAAAACATTTGCAAGAATATGCTGATGAAAAAGATATAAGTTTGTTTTCAGCTATATTGGATGTAGATAATATTTCATCGATAAAATCAGGAACAGCCTCTAAGTTGAAGGATTTTGCAAAATTAATAATAAAGTTTCAGGAAGTTCAATCAAATTATAATTTGCCGGAGTTTTTAGGTTTGGTGCTTGAAAGAAGCGGTTATTTGCATGAACTCCAAATCTCAAATACTGACGAAGATGTAACCCGTATTGAAAACTTGCAGGAACTTGTAAATGTAGCAAATGAGTTTGAACCTGAAGATATGGAAAATACTTTAGGAGAATTTCTTACTCAAGTGTCATTGGTTTCAGATATAGACGGTTTGGATGAAATAGCAAATAATGTGACGTTAATGACACTTCATGCTTCAAAAGGTCTTGAATTTCCTATAATTTATCTTGCAGGATGTGATGAAGGAATTTTTCCTTCCGCGAGGACTATGAACACAAAATCAGAGTTGGAAGAAGAGAGAAGGCTTATGTATGTCGGTATAACAAGAGCGCAGCAAAAACTGTACATAACGACTGCAAAAAGACGTCAAATGTGGGGTGAATATAAATATTATTCACCAAGCAGATTTGTAGATGAAATACCTTCAAATCTTTTAGACAGAGAAGAATCAGAAGAAAGTGAGTACTCTTCAAGAAGCACATTTAAAAATGCGGTAAAAAGTGTCAAAAACCGAGACTTTTCGGAGATATCAAAAACTAATAAATATGATGAACAGATAAAAAACGGTACGGGTTTCGGGAAAAATTTTGTAGCACCATCGGTAAACAAATCTTCAGTTTCTTCAGGTAAAACTACAGAAGTTGTCAAAAGAACTCCTTCACGTGCCTTTATTCAAAAAAATCCTATAAATAAACAAAAAGAGGAAGAAAAATTAAAAGCATTTTTTGAAAATAACAAGATAAAGAAGCAAATCGAAGAACGTGACAGAGAGCGAAAACTGATAGAAGAAGAAAAGGCAAGAGCAGAAGAGCTAAAAAAGAGCGCAACGCAGTATTATTTTAATATCGGTGAACGCGTGTTTCACGATAAATTAGGTGTAGGAAACATCACCGATGTTATACAAATAGGTGAAAGTACTATGTATACGATAGATTTCGGCAAGTTCGGCAAGAAAGCCATGGATGCTGCGTATGCAAATTTGAAAAAGTTTTAGTAAATACACTTGAAAAATATATATAGCATGTTATAATTAGTATATATTAAAGCAATTAAAAGAGGTGTTTATATGGATGTAAGTTCAATAAGCGGAAGCGCTATGACTCCCGATGTTCAGACTCAGTATGCCGTAAAATTAATAAAAATGATGCAAGAGTCTCAAGAAGTTGTGGGAACTTTACTTGAAGATACAGCTGAAATATCAAAAGAAGCAATGGAAAAATATCTGAGTGAATTGTAAATAATGTAGTGTGTTTTTAATAAAAAGACGGGCGGTTTTATTATAAAACCGCCCGTCTTTTTATTTTTAGTTTTTTATTCTTCCGTTTCTTCGGAATTTTCTTCTTCAACTTCTTCTTGCTGAAGGTCTTCTTCATCAAGAGCTTGTTGATTCATTTCTTCTTCAATTTCTTCCTGAATTTCTTCGGAATCTATAGCGGATTCTTCTGATTCTTCGTCGTCATTGTATTCGAAGTTAGAAGTTTTTCTGGCTTCTTCATCTTCCATTTGAGAAACTGACTTAATATCAATTTTCCAACCGGTTAATCTGTGGGCGAGTCTGACATTTTGACCTTCGCGGCCGATTGCAAGTGATAATTGGTCATCAGGAACAACTACTAATGCATCTTTTCTGTCTTCATCATCAGTCATAATATCAACAGAAACAACTCTCGCAGGAGAAATTGCATTAACTATGAATTCGACAGGATCAGGTGACCATCTTACAATATCAATTTTTTCATTTTTCAACTCACCAACGATAGTTTGAATTCTTGAACCTCTTGGCCCGATACAAGCACCAACTGAATCCACTTCCGGATCATTTGACCAAACGGCCAGTTTTGTTCTGAAACCTGCTTCACGTGCTATTGATTTAATTTCTACAATTCCGTCTTCAATTTCAGGAACTTCGAGTTCAAATAATTCTCTTACAATTTCTGCATGAGCATGAGATACAATAACTTGCGGTAATCTGTTTGTTTCTTTAACATTAAGCACAAAAACTCTTATTCTGTTACCCGGTTTATAGTATTCACGAGGAATCTGTTCTTTTTGAGGCATTATAGCATCTGTTTTACCGATATTAACAATAACATTTCTGTTTTCAACTCTTTGAATAATACCGGTAGTAAGAGTTCCTTTCTTTTCAAGAAATTCGTTTAAAATATTATTTCTTTCAGCATCTCTGATTCTTTGTGTAATAACTTGTTTCGCTGATTGAGCGGCAATTCTTCCGAATTGATCAGGTGTAACTTCAATTTTAACTTCGTCGTCTATTTCCACTTCGTCATCAATTTCTTTAGCATCTTCCAACGAAATTTGAGTATCAGGATCTTCTACATTTTTTACAACAAGTTTTGTTGAAAATACACCAATTTCTCCTGTTTGTTCATCTAAAATAGCTTCAATATTAGCAGCCTCTTTAACATGCATGTGTTTTTTGTATGCTGCAACCATTGCATCACAAAGTGAAGCTATCAAAACATCTTTTGATATACCTCTTTCTCTTTCAAGCTCTTCACAAGCTTCAAATAATGCTGTTCCGATTTTAATCATTTTTTTATTCCTTTCTAATCTATATATAATTTTGCTGATTTAATATTATTTTTTGAAATTTGAATTTCCTGTCCGTCATCAAAACGGAAGAAGGTTAGACCTTCATTGTCATCCCAGTCAATAATTTCACCCTTAAATATAAGTTCTGATTCACCGGCAAGAGGTTCTCTAAGTTTAAGACTTATTCTTCTTCCTTTGAATATTAAAAACTCTTTATCCGATTTAAATTTTCTTTCCAATCCAGGTGAAGATACTTCAAGAAAATACTTTACCGGAATAAGTTCATCCAAAAAATCGTTTAAACTTCTTGTAATATTTTCACAATCATCAAGGGTGACGTCTTTTTCTTTTGAGTAAAGATAAATCCTCAAAAACCAGCGGTGGTTTTCTTTAACAAATTCTATTTCGATTGGTATAAATCCAAACCTCATAGCTGTGTTTTCTATTAAAGGAGTTATTTTTTCCAAAACTTCATGTCTGTTAATATCTTGTTTCACATTCGCTCCTTATTTTTTGTTTATACCGCTAAATAAAAAAAGAACGGGATAACTCCGTTCTTTTTTCAAAGAAACTATTCACTACTAAATAGTATCAAATTTCTTATTAGCTGTAAATATATTTATTAAGGTTTATTAAGAGAATAAAATTAAAAACTTTTACAAAGATATAAAGATTATGTAAGGAAATCCTGTTTTTTAAAAATTTTACACTATAATGATTTTAACAAATGAAAAAGTAAAAGGAGATTATATAATGCAATTAGTTGATGAAATTCTCGGTAAATTAGAAACAGCAGATAATACAACCAAGAATAAACTGGAAAATTTATTGGTAGATCAAGGTTCATCAGTAGTGCCTGATTTGGTCAATAAGTTACAGGTAGTAAAAGGTATGCAAAGAGGTGTGGTTGCAATGTCTTTAATAAGAATAGGCGAAGCTTCAGTTGACTATTTAAGAAAAGCTGCCAGTTCAAACAAAGATTTTGAATGGGTTGCAAAATATTTAATTTCAGAAATTCAAGGTATTGCAGCTTAAATGACTGTAAAATCAAAAGTTATAATTTATACAGATGGTGCTTGCAGCGGAAATCCGGGTTCCGGAGGCTACGGCACCATTTTAGTGCATACTGATTCTGACGGGATAAAACATGAAAAAGAGATTTCATGCGGCTATAAAATGACTACAAACAACCAAATGGAAATATTGGCTGTAATTGCAGGATTGGAAGCTTTAAAAAAAGAGTGTGATGTTGTTGTATATTCAGACAGTAAATATGTAGTGGATGCGTTCAATAATAACTGGATAGACGGGTGGGTTAAAAAAGGTTGGAAAACTGCCGGAAAATCTCCGGTTAAAAATGTAGAACTTTGGAAACGCCTTTTAAAAGCTATGGAGTTGCACAATGTGCAATTTATATGGGTTAAAGGACATGCAGGACATGAATATAACGAAAGGTGTGATAAGTTGGCGGTTAGTGCATATAAATCCGAAAATTTAAAAGATATTGAATCGGAGCTGATTTAGGTCTATAATAATAAGCATGGAATTGTTTAGTGCCGGACAAAAAATTGCATTGCTGCTGACAAAAGACGAAAGTCTTATTGAAATTACTGCAAATATTGAAATAGTAGAAGATGATCGTTTGATAATTAATTTACCTCAATATTTTATGCGTTATGTAGACCAGCTTCAAGTCGGAAGCGATTTAACGGTAAAGGCATTTTCAAAATACGGGACAATTGATTTCAACTCAATTGTAATAACGTCACCGTTAGAAGACTATTTTTCCATAGAGCTTGATTATAATGCAATAAAGTTTACTCCAAGTGAGGATATTCCTATGGTAGAGGCTGTGGAAAAATTAAATATAAAAAAAGACGGACATGAGTATAAGTTAAAAACGTTTGGTATTTCAGCAGAATATATAAAGTTTTCATCAAATGATGACTTTGTATTAGATGAAATTATTGATTGCTCGCTCGCTTTACCGAATGATTATGGTATAATAAACTTTAGAGCAATGATATCGGAAATTGATCCTGTTTATGAGCATGAGTATACTGCAAAATATCTGTCAATTTCTGAATCTGACAGGCAGAATTTACTTTATTACATGTATATGTATGACAATTAAGGTTGGTAACAAATGAAAAATTTATTTGATGATGAAACTAAAGAAAATACGTCTAATAAAAGAATGTACAAATTAATTGAAAGATGCAGAATGGATTTACAAAAAGATCCTTCAAATCCTGATTTGCATGTCAGACTTGGAGATTTGTATATGAAGTGGCATCTTGATATATATAATGCCGGTCAATATGTCGATGAAGCTATAACAGAATATCAGTTGGCTATGGAATCTTTGATAGATTCTCATGAAATATACTATAAGTTAGGTACAGCCTTTTACTACAAAGGTGATTTAGATAAGGCGTTAAACTACCTTACAACGGCATTAGAAAAGAAACACGATTATTATGATGCGTATTATATGATAGCGGAAACATTCGTGAAAAAAGCTCATTTTACTGATGCAATAGACGCAGCTCAAGCGGCAATTCAATGCTCAAAATTGTGTTCTTCAAGTTCTCATTTTTTACTTTATAAATTATATGATGCATCGTCTTTTAAAGATACAAGGATTAAAATTAAAGCTTTTTATGAAAGATTAATGGCATTTTTGCTTATACCGTTTGATAAAACTGCGGTAAAAAATATATGCAGATCAATAGCATATTTAAAATTTATGCCGGTATTCATGCTTGGTTTTCATGCAATACAGTCAAAAAATTATTCAAGAGCGATTGACTTATATAAAAATGCAATAGAGTCTGCACCCGGATTCGCTCCGTTGTATTGTGTTTTGGGTGATATATATTTAACCACAGGTTATTTTGAAGATGCAATAACGGAATATAAAATGGCTATATGGCTGGATTCTTTCAATGTTTCAGCATACAGACATTTATGCAGGGCTTATGAAGAACAGGGAGATTACAATCAAGCAATTGAAATTTATAATAAATTAATAGCAATGGCTCCTAATATGCCTGATTTGTATTCAAATCTTGCAAATATATATTACATAAAAGGCGAATTTGATTTAGCTATTTCAAATTATCAAACAGCAATAACTTTAAATCCTAATCGTTCTTGGACAAGTGTAATTGCCCAAACTATGGGATTTGTATATCAGGAAAATAAATCTGATCCTGATGCGGCAATATCAGCATATCAAACCGCTTATGTGCTTACGCCTGAAGATATGGATATATATGTAAATTTAGGCAGTGCTTTTTATGATAAGGAGGATTATGCCAACTCGCTTGCCATATACAGACAAGCTCTTGAGCTGGAGCCTCATAATCCGAAAATACACTGTAATTTAGGATTTTTATATTGGGGTAAAGGTGATACTGAAGAAGCGATAAAGTCTTACGAATTGGCAATAAAATATAATGAGAATTACGATATTGCTTACAATAATCTGGGTGTGATTTACCTTGACGATTTAGGCAGAGTGAATAAAGCCATAGAATTATTTAAAAAAGCTGTAGAGTGCAATCCAAGTTATGCGTTAGCTCATTTTAATCTGGCTCGTTCTGTATCAATTGTCGGCGATAAAATTGAGGCAGCTAAATTATATCAAGCGGCGCAGGAAATAAATAAAGTTACAATGGAAATTGATCCTAAAGACATTGCTGATAAAATCAGTGAACTCTTTGAATCATAGGTTAATACACAAAACGGAATAATATAATGTTGGAAGATGATAAAGACGGTTTACACCACCTGATTGAGGAAGAATTAAACTCTAATGATAAAATATTAAAACCTGATTTCTCAAAGCAGGCAGGTCGTGAACTTCTTGCTTTTTATTTACAGTCAAAGTTCAGGCAATTAATAATGTATGACAGCAAGGCAAGCAGACCGATATTCAGAAATATTAGTGAAGATTTTTTGAGAAATTTTTCAAAACGATTGGTTGTAACACCTGAAAAGCGGATTATGATAGGCATAACAGGTGAATCTGCATCCGGCAAATCAACAATGTGCAAGGCAATTTCCAATGTTATTAAAAGTTTTAAGATGCCGGTTTCAATATTGGCTACTGACAGTTATTTTAATGACATATCGGATTTAATAGCAAAATTCGGAAGCTTTGATAATCTAAGAGATAATGGTTATGATGTTGATTCTCCGGAAAGTTTCCAATTGGATGTTTTAAAAGAAGATTTAACAACTTTGTCAAAAGGGCGGGATATATATGCTCCTCAATATTTGCCTAACGGAACAGGGGTATCAATGCCAAAGTCTCAGTTTGTTCCATCAAACAAAATAATTATTGTTGAAGGCATGGCTACCATGTATGAAACGATAAAAGATATTTTTGATATAAAGGTCTATGTCGAGACGGACTTGGATACCAGAAAAGAGAGATTTTTGCACAGAGCATTTACCGAGAGAAATCAAGATTTTGAGAATGCTAAAAAACATTGGGATTATATTTTGGACGCAGGTAAAAAATATGTGCAGCCTGCAAGGGAATTTGCAGATGTTGTATTGAACGGTAATACTGATATGGAGTATTTCTGCCAGCTTTTAGAGTATATTCACACTATTACGAATAATTTTAGCGGTCAAACATTATAAACCTAATTTTATAATTCCGTATGGAGCAAGTCTTATATTTTCTTTTTCTTTAGGGTTGTTTTCTATAAATCTTTTTAAAACTTTGCGTGCAGACATGTATTTCTTTTCTCTGACGTAAATATTTGCAAGAGCAATAACATATTCAATATCAGAAGGGTTATTTGTTATTAAGTATTCATATTCTTTTATAGCTTTAGGAATATTGCCGCTGTCCGTGTATATTTCGGCAAGCAATTGGTGATGCTGTTCTGTTTCATTGATTGCTATTGATTTATCAAGATAAGATTTTGCATTGTCGTAATCTTTAATTAGATTATATATGATTGCAAAATTATAGTAGATCATTCCGTTAATTTCTTTGTTGTCAGAAAGTTTTAGAGCTTTATTCAAGCTTTTAAGCGCTTTTTCGTACTCTTTTACAGCAACCAACCCTTCTGCTAAATCAATATATCCTGCCGGTATATTGGGGGCTTTTCGTATGTAACTTTTGGCTTCTTGTATTTTAGCCGAGGTAATTTCTTTTTCTCCGCCTATAACAATTTCTTGAGCATAGTCAGCCGGAAAATTTTTCTTATCTGTCAAATCTGGTTTTGTCTTATATAAAAGAGCAACTGTATTAACGTCTCGTTTTGATAGTTTTGCCCTTAAATCATTTGTTGTAATTTGCGGATCAAGAGTCATATACATAATATCTTTTGAATGATCGCTATGTCCCATAACCCCAATAGCATGGCAAATTTCGTGTAGTGCCGTATTGTATATTTGATTTGGAGAAAAATATTGTTGTTCTGAATCTGTAACAAAGAAATCCATTGTCATTCGGGTTAACATATCGCCGTCTAAATTCGGGTTTGTGTATGCTACAACATATTTTTCGCCATCGTTTTCCGCTGAAGTCGGTTGATTTTGGTTGAATTTTATTAAAATATTTACATTTGCGGTATTTTCTGTTCTTTCAAAACAGATTCGTCTTGCAGTTTCAATTTCCCATGTTTTAAAGGCATTTTCTATTTCTTTTTCATAGTAGTTCGGTATATTTTTATCATTAGCGAAACCGTATGTTATGGGTAAAGTAGACCATCTAAGCAGTTTATGGTTATACGGGGCATTTTTTATATAGTTATCATAATATTTGTACCTGATTTCACTTTTTAAGTCAGAAAGGTAGTCTTCCGCTCTTACCATTGCTCCGTCATTTGTTTTGTACGTTAGGAACTTTAGGAGCTTTTCTTGTTTAAATGAATCAATATCATCTTTTAGTAAAATATTTACATAGGCATCACTTGATGCAGGATTTTTTAATCCGAGTTCAAAGGCATATTCATAGTATTTCATAGCCATTGGAGTATTATTTTTTTTCAACCAATATTCAGCACGAAATTTCATTGCCTGCTCAGCATGTGAATAAAAAAAATCTCCTGTTAAAAGAAAAAAACATAACAAAGATAGTATTAGCCATATTTTCTTATTCATTGATTACTTCTTCCGTTTTTGGTTCGGGCTCGTCGTCTTTAATTCCGTTATCAATATTTAATGTTTTAACAAGTGCTTTTACGTCACCTTTTAGTTTAAAATATTCTTTAAATTTAGGTGTTGTTTTAATATTAAAAGAACGTCCGTTTTTATCTTTATGTCTTGAAATTAGGCCTTTTTCAATAAGTTCTTGAACGTGCTCGTACGCATTTGAGCCTCGCAAATCTTTTAATAAGGTTTGTCGTATAGGTTCTTTTAAGGCTATTACGGTCAATGTCTTTAAAACAGGAGGTTTAAGTTCAACCGGACAAAGTTTTTCCACTATGTCTAAATGTTCTTGTTTAACCTGTAAAATATAGCCGTTCTCGTCATCAATTTCCAGAGCGCCTTCTCTTGAAGCGTAGTCCATTATAAGCTCCAACAAAGCTTCCTCAACGGTTTCGGGAGATTCCTCTAAAATTTCTGCAATTTCATTTATCTGTAAGACTCTTGCGGTCACAAACAGAACCGCTTCAATTCTCGATTTTAGCTGTTCCATTTTCTTCTCCCTCTATTACGCTAGCTGCATTATTTACGGCGTCAAATATATTATCATCAGATTCTTCTTCAACGGATTCATCATGTTTAGGAGCAGAGCCTTCTCTTTTAATAACATATAAATCCGAATAAAATTCGTCCTGAACTAAATCGTAATCGCTTTCGGCTGTTAAAAACAACAGCGAAATATATGCATTAACCCTATCCATGCCAAGTAAAGTTAATTCATTTAATTCAATTTTGTCCTGCCTGTTCAGAATTTCCTCAAGATTAGCTTTTAATCTTTGCACTCCGTCTTCAATATATTCTTCATGCGCAAGATTTATAATATCTTCGGGCGTAAGCCTTGCATAATTTTGTACTCTTCTTTTTGCTCTTTCATGTGCATTTTTTAAGGCTTGTTTTCTGTCAAGCATTTCATAGAATTCCAATTGACGGATTAAATCGCGCAATGTAACAACACGATTATGATTAAGCCTTACGGATGTCCTTCTTTGGAGAACCTCATCAATTGAAATAACATTGTTTGTCGGAATGTAGTCATCTTCTGCATTATAATCAAGCGGTTCATCAGAGTATTCCAAATTATCTTCCTGTGTCGGTTCAAAATCAAGAATATCAATTCCTTTTAAAACATTTGATTTTAGTTTTAAAAGGATAGCTGCGAACAAAAGTGTTCTTCCCGTCCAACGGAGATTCTGAGCCTTTGATTGAAATACGTGCGCCAAATATTTATCCGTAACTTCAACGATATCGACATTCCACGGATCAATTTTACCTTGTTTTGCCATGTTTACAAGGATTTCAATACCGTCAACATCTGCCTCTTTTGAATCTGATAAGGTATTATTTGTGTTATTTAAATCAATATTTGTTACGTTAACTGCCATATACCCTTTTAAATCGATTATTATACAATCATATTACTATATATATTTACCTCTGAAATCCTCTAAAATTATGAACGATTTTTTAGGTAAAAAGCTATATGTAAAAAATATTCTTCTCCCTATTCTATTTAAGCTGAAACCCCGCAAAATGTCAATTTGTAAGACTTTTGTAACAAATTTGTAAAGTTGAAAATGACATTATAAAGTTCAAGAATGGTCAAATAATTTTTATTACCCCTAGTCTCTCAGTTTAACCCCTGTAACTTTGGAAATACCTTTTTCTTTTTGGGTTACACCTATTGTGCGGTTAGCTGATTCAATCATCGGTTTGCGGTGAGATACAACGATAAATTGTGTTTTTTCGGCTTGAGTTTGTACAATATGCGCAAGTTTTTCGACATTTATACCGTCAAGGCTCGCATCAACTTCGTCAAAGGCGTAGAATGGTGCCGGCATGTATTTTTGAATAGCAAATACAAACGAAAGTGCCGTCAGGGCCTTCTCTCCTCCTGACATACCCATTAAACGCTGTTTTTTCTTGTCTCTTGGCTGTGCTTCAATATCCAAACCTCCTTCAAACGGTTTTTCTTCGTTTTCAAGGATTAGAGTTCCTTCTCCGTCCGAAAGTTTATGGAAAATATCTTTGAAGTTTTCGTTTATTGAATTATAGGTCTTTAAGAAGGTTTCCTTCTTCAAATCTTCGTAGCCTTTCATTCTTTCAAGAATCTGTTCTCTTTCTTTTGATAAGGTTTCAATTTGCCCGTGAAGTTCCTGCTGTCGTTGAGAGACTCTGTCATAATCTTCCAACGCTCTCATATTGACGGCACCAAGCTCATCCATTCTTTTTTGGAGTCTTTGAATTTTGTTGGTTATTTCGTCAATCGACATTTCAACAGGAGTAAGAGAATTTATATCAACTCCGGCTTCTGTAAGCGTTGTCCTTGTTTCTTCAAGTTGTGGCTCAAGTTCTCTTCTTCTTGCCTTAAATGATTCAATTTGTTCGGCTATTTTATCAATATCGGATTTTTTTAAATTCTTTTGAGTTTCGATATCGACAAGATCTTTATTTATAGAATCTCTCTGGTTAAGTAATTCACCGAGTTTTTCCGTAATCTCTTTTATTTGTTCATCTAAAACGGCTAATTGTGATTCAAGTTCTTTTATTTCTTCTGCACGTTTTAGTTTATCCGTTTCCAACTCTTTGTTTGTTTCTATTAATCTTTCAATCGTACTGTTATGAGTTCTTATAGTTGTATTTATAAATTCAATGCGTTGATTAAGACCTTCAATTTCGTTATTAGTATCGGCGATATTTTTTTCATATCGTTTAATTTCGTTTTCGACACCGGAA
The DNA here is from genome assembly GCA_902803165.1 of uncultured bacterium. Taxonomy (GTDB): domain Bacteria; phylum Cyanobacteriota; class Vampirovibrionia; order Gastranaerophilales; family Gastranaerophilaceae; genus CAG-196. The sequence goes on from CADCOS010000087.1 coordinate 13,116, forward strand.
GTTTTTTCTTTGAGTTCTTTTAAATCGGTATCATTCATAAGCTTTTCAACTTCGCTGATTTCTGTTTGAATATCGGTTATTTTTTCTGAAATGACAATATGTTCTTCTTCCAATTTGTCTAATGTTTTTTCAATATTAGTAATTTCAGGCTTTGTAGCTTTTATGTAATTTTGTTTGTCGTCAATTTCTTTTTGGGTGTTTTCAAAATTTGATTCTAAAGTTGAAAGTTCTATTTTTGCTTTGCTGAATTCGTTATTTGAATTTGAAAACTTGCTTCGAACATCTTCAATTTTTTCTTCAAGACTTGTTCTTTTAGCTGTCATACTGTTGTATTTGTTTTCCATTTCTTTAAGTCTTGATTTAAAGGTTTCAATTTCGCTGTCGGAATTTTGCGAGAATTTAAGTCCTGATTTCTTAGCCGCACCGCCGGTAATAGAACCTGATTTTTCAAACAAATCTCCGGACAATGTAACCATACGGTATTTGCCGATTAATTTGTTCGCAGCATTTCGGTCTTCTACTATTAATGTATCGCCTACAGCGTAATAAAAAGCATTCAAATACTCATCATCAAAATCAATGAGGTTTATTGCATAATCAATAACCCCTTTTTCTTTAGGCAAGTTAAGACTTTTAGGACATCTTACAATTTTATTAAGCGGAATAAACGTGGCTCTGCCCGCACCTGAAGATTTGAGAAGTTCAATACAGGTGGATGCAACATGCTCATCATCAACAACAATATGGGACATTCTTCCGCCAACGGCAATTTCAAGCGCGGTAGAATATTCTTCATCAACCTGCCCTAGTTTTACCAGCGGCGCATGAACGCCTCTTATATTAGCGTTTACAACTGTATCAACCGCACGTCCGAGGTTAGCATCTTCGTTCGCTTGCTTAGCTGCCTCAAGCATATAAATCTTTTTACGTGCTGTTTGCAGGTCGTAGTCCAAATCTGTGATTTCGTTTTTAGTTTTATCCAATTCATACATTGTGTTTTTAAGGATATTTTTGAAATCGTCAAGCTCTTTGCCTAATTGTTCTATTAATAATTCTTTTGAAGATTTTGTTTCGCTGAAATTCTTTCTGAAATTTTCAAGCTCGGTTAATTTAGCTTGAGCATCTTCCAAAGATTTTTTCTTAGAAGACAATTCTGCTTCTAACGGGGCTTGTTTTTGAATTAATTTTGTTTCTTTATCCTGTTCGAGTTCAAGATTTTTCCTTAAAGAATTACGCTTTTCAATGTGTTTTTCGGCAGTTTCGTTTAGGCCTGACATATCTTCAAGAATTTTAGCCAAGATTTCTTTTTGTTCTTTAATTTTAGTTTCAATACCTGTAATATTTTCTTTTTTCAGGGAAATTTGCAATTCGGCTTCTTTAATTTTACCGCCTTGAACTTCAATACCGTTTTTGGTATTTTCAATAGTTTTTAAATTATCTTGAATTTGTTTGTCGGAAAACGCAATTGCACTGTTTTTTCTGTCAATTCCGCCCTTAACTTCTTCAGCTTTTTGTTTTAATTCTATTTGATGAGATTCTCCTTTTTCTTTAATTGTTTCGGATATTTCATCATATTTTTCACGAATAAGCTTTAGACGTTCTTCCAAATCTTCTGCTTTTAATTCTTCTTCTTTTTTCTTTTTGGTAAATTCCAAAATGTTTTCGTGAGCTTTTTCTAAATTTCTCTTTATATCAAAGAATTTTACAGTATTAATTTGGCTTTCTAATCCTGTTTTTTCATCTTTAAGCTTTTTGTATTTTAAAGCGGTTTCTCTTTCTTCGTTGAGTTGTTCAAGTCGAAGGTTTACTTCATTCAATATCAGAGTTGAATTTGTAACCCTTTTTTCAACCGTTTCAAGCTCTGATGTTGCTTGTTCTATTCTTCTGTCAAAATCAGCAACGCCTGCAATTTCATCGATTACTTTTCTTCTTTCGTAAGGCGTACAGCTTGTAATACTTGTTACGTCGCCCTGCATAACTACGTTGTAACTGTTTGGAGTGATATTATGCTTTTCCAAAAGCGAATGAACGTCAGAAAGTGTTACAATTTTGTCGTTAATATAGTAAATACTGTTAAATCCTTGAGAAGATTTTCTGATTCTTCTTGCGACAGAGAATTCTCCGTCTTCGGTCTCGCCAAAAGTTACCTTTACAAAAGCTTCGTTTCGTTTGTTATATGTGGAAATCAGGTGAAATAATTTTTCTGCACGCAAAGTTCTGCTTGTTGAAAGTCCCAGAGCAAACAAAATACTGTCGATAATTGTACTTTTCCCCGAACCGTTTGGCCCTGAAATGGTTGTAAATCCTTTTAGCATAGGTATATCGACTTTGTTTGCAAAAGACTTAAAGTTATCAACTTCCAGCTGCTTTATATACATTAAATTTATCTCCCCAATATTGGCGCCAATACCGCCCCATATTACTATTACAACCTAAACGATATGGCATGTCAAACAATTTACAAATATTTATTATTTAAATTGTCAGCGACTAAAAAATAACGTTTTATGTTGCGAAATATAACAAATTGTAAAGTAAAAATAAAAATCTTTACAAAAGGCTGAAAGCCTTGTTATAATTGCGATATGATATGATATGATATGATATGAGGGATTTTATACATTTTTTAATTTTGCCCCTAAAGTTTTTAAAAAACCTGCCGTAATAAAAATCATAAAGTTTTTTAAGAGAGTAACCAAAACAAAGAAAGGATGGTTTATTTTATGGCAGGAATTAACGGTAATTTTAATTTTGGACAGCAAGGTGTACGCCAAGCTCAAAACACAGAAGGTTTAAAAAGCAATTTAGAAAGTGTTGACGGTAAAACTAAAAAAACACGTGAAGAACATCTTGATAAAGCTGTTTGGAATTTTGGAAGTGAGGGTTCTGGAGGCGCTAAGCCTGGTGATGTAATAGTAGCAAGGGACGAAAATGGATATGTATATTATAAAATTGATGAAAATGGTGTAGGTCAAAAATGTTCTAAGGAAGATATGTGCGATGCGCTAGAAATGACAAGGGGTGATATAAGGAAACCTTTAACGTTGCCTAAACATCATACTTAATATTAGCAAGCAAGCAAGTAGGGTGGGCAAAATGAAATTTTGCCCACCAAAATATAATATTGGATGGCGTGTTGCGGCTTTATCCCCGCTTGCTTAGTGATTTTAGTAAAATAAAATGAAAGGTGGAATATGGCAGAATTTAATCCATACAGCATGTATGCATACTCAGCAGGTCAAATGTCAACAGCCGCTGACGGAAAGATTTTTGTTGATTTGCAGCGATTCAAGTCCATACACGATATTGATGAAGTAAATGAATACATTGAAAAAACATTCGGTCAATTTGAAAACCAAAAGGCATTTCATTATCCGAATGACGTGCTTGTCTTTATCAGCAAATCAGAAGAAAATGTTGAAGTTATTGCAATGCAAAAAGACAAACAAATATACGGGAATCGTTGGTTTGTTATAAAAGATGAGGATGAATAATTAAATATATGTCATCCCGAAAGCGTAGAAAATTTGTCCGAAAGGAGATAATTTTCAAGCTGTTCGGGATCGTATCCGCTTGATATATGATACTTTGCCGATAAGATTCTGAAATACGCCTTAATTTTATGTACTGTCACTATAATTAATGTTTGTACTTGACGGCTATTCAGAATGACAGCACATCTATTGCTAATTTATTCGGAACAGTAGTGCCTTTTGGAGAGGGTTGGGGTGAGGTAAAGCTCACTTTTTATTCCGCCCTTTTTTTAACAGTTTCTGCCTGCAATCGCCTCAATTAGCTTTCTTCAACTACATTTTCCTGCTCGGTGATTGCTTCTTTTACGACTTCAAGCTTGGTTATTCTTGCGCCGTCGATTTCCGTAACTTTGAATGTCAGTCCGTTAAAGGAAACAGTATCACCGACTTCGGCGATATGTCCCAATAGTTTAACGACCAATCCTGCTATGGTTTCAACGTCATCTTCTTCGAATTCCGAAGAATTAAGGTCAAAGTATTCGACAAGCTCATCTATTCTCATCATACCGTTTGCTATATAAGTATTTTCACCGGTTTTTTCAATATTTACCTCTTCTTCTTCATCAAATTCGTCCTGAACTTCCCCGATTATTTCTTCAAGTACGTCTTCTAAAGTAATCAATCCTGACGTTCCGCCGAATTCGTCAATTACTACCGCCATTTGGCCGTGAGTTTTCTTGAATTCTATAATCAAGTTATCAAGTGTCATTGTTTCAGGAATAAGCATTAAAGGTCTTGTAAGTTTTTCTATAGAAAACCTTTCTTTATTCATAGACATTGAGAACAGGTCTTTAACGTGAATAAATCCCAAAATTTTATCAATATTTTCTTCTTCATATACAGGATATCTTGTGTATTGGTTTTCAAGTGCAAATTTAACCAATTCTTCATAAGTAATATCGTTCGGAATACATATCATATCCGTTCTCGGTGTCATTGCCTGTTTTGCCATTAAATCCGAGAATTTAAACATATTATGAAGCATTTCAGTTTCTGTTTCGTTTAAAACACCTTCATTAAATCCTGCATCAACAAGCATGTCCAGTTCTTCCGTTGAGTGAACGAGAGAAGCGTCTTCCGCTGATACGTGGAATGCGCTTAAAATTTTATCCCCGCTGACCATCAAAAGCCATACAAACGGTTTAAGAATAGTTATAAACATATCCATCGGAGCAGCAACAAGTAATGCAAGTGAATCAGTGTGTCTTAATGCAAAACATTTAGGCAGCTGCTCACCAAGCAGTACGTGAAAATACGTTACAAGGAAAAATGCTATCGGCACGGCGATTGCGTGCGCTGACAATGCTGCTGATTGAACGTTAAAAAGTTTTATAACAGGCTCAACAAGCTGTACAATGGTAGCTTCCGCTACCCAACCTAAAGCTATACTGGCAATTGTAACTCCAAGTTGCGCTGCCGCAAGCATTTTATTCGTATTGTTGACAAGCTTCAATGCTCTTTGGGCTCTCAAACTTCCTTCATTACAAAGTTGCTCTAATCTTGTTTTACGAACTTTTACAAGAGAAAACTCCGCAGCAACAAAAAAACCGTTTACAAATAGCAAAAATGCTATAACCAAAATATTAATAAATATATCAGATAGGTCCATTTATTCTCAGTTACCTTTAATCTATATGTGTAATTTTACAATAGTCTTGAATATTTTGCAAATCAAACAGTTTTTTATAAAATTTTGCAATTGTAAAATTTTGTAAATTGGAAAATACATTAATCCAATTTTTAAACTACTTGTTATACTGGTAATATGTATTAGGAATTTGAATAGTATATTAAAAAACGGAGGTAATGACAATGTCCAAAATAGGTAATTATTGTCAAGTTTGCTATGACAATTTGAGTTGTCTTGAAAGCATTATAAAAATGACAAAAGACGTGTGTTTAGAGCATGAATCTTCGTCGGTTTATTATGATTTAAAGGCAAAAAACAAATTCAGGCTAAGCGAGGAGCGTAATCATTATATTAATATGATGACAATGGCACTTGACAGAGTATCTGTGCTTAAAAATTTGAACGATGATATAGAAGGTGAAAACTATAATATTCTTTTACAAAAGAATTCCGACAATCGCGGCTGATAAATAACAGCTTAATGTACCGCAAATTAATGCTCGTATGCTTAATCTGGCAAGGTTTTTTCTTTGGTTCGGCGCAAGTTCTCCAATACCTCCGATTTGGATTGCAATTGAACCGAAATTGCCGAAAGAACACAGAGCAAAGCTTGCAAGCATAAAACTTTTAGGATCAATTGCCGTCGCAATTTGAGAAAGTTTTACATAAGCAACCATTTCGTTTAATACTATTTTTGTACCCATTAAAGAACCTACTGTTGATGCATCATGGAGCGGTACACCAATGATAATTGCAAAAAATGCAAAGATTTTGCCTAAAATTAGTCCGAGTGATAAATTCTGAAGCCATAATAAATGCCCCATTCCCGGAATATAATTGAACAAGAAGTTTCCTGTTAAACCCAAAACCCAATCTATAAATGCAACCAGAGCCACAAGTGCAAGAATCATTGCCGTAACATTAATTGCGACTTTCATACCTTCCGAAGCTCCGCTTGAAATACCGTCAAATACATTCGCAAAAGTTCTTCTTCTGGAAATTCTTATATTATCTCTTGTTTCAGGCTCACCTGTTTCCGGATAAATTATTTTTGCCAGAATAAGAGCTCCGGGCGCTGCCATAACAGATGATGCCAGCAAGTAGTGTGCAGGAATCCCCATTCCTATATAAATAGGCATTATTGCGCCTGAAATACACGCCATACTTCCTGCCATTGACGCCAGGAGCTCTGAACGTGTTAATTTTTCCAAGTATGGTTTAATCATAATTTGTGCAACGATTTGTCCGACAAAAGCGCTTGCAACATTTGAAAGTGCTTCCGCGCCGGATACGTGCATAAATTTATTCATTGCCTTTCCGAGAATTGCAACGACTCGCTGCATAATTCCGTAGTAATAAAGAATATTAACAAGCACCATCATAAATATAGTTGAGCAAATAAGCTGTAAGGCAAAGATACTGTAATCGTTTCCGAATAATTCCGCAAGTCTTCCGTTGTTTAAAAGCGGACCGAACACAAAACTTCCGCCTTCGTATGCAAAATCAAGTATTTTCCGTATAAATTCACCAATCAAAAGAAACATTTTTTGTCCAAGCGGAACTTTAAATATAAATACCGCAAGTGAAACCTGCAAGATAAATCCCATTCCGATTGTTTTATAATTAATTGCTTTTCGGTTGTTAGAAAGAGCATAGCAAATCAGGAATATAATGATTATGCCTATAAGACCGATAAATCTTTCCATTCGGAAACTCCTTTTCTATATTGCGTTAGTGTAATTTATTATTTCTTCTTCCGAATTCATTTCGGTTGCGCAGACTAAAATATGAGTATTATCTAATTTTATTCCGCCTAAAATATTTTGTTTTTTTAGTTTTTCCAAAAATTCATCTGAATTGTTAACCTCTATTACAAATTCGTTAAAGAAATTTTTATTAACTGTTTTTATTCCTTTTTTATTAAGCAATCCTGAAAGCTTGTGAGCATTATTGGCAGAAATGATACTAACTTGTTTAAATCCGTTTTCTCCTAATAAACTCAAGTATAAAGTGGCGCTTAATGCGATAAGGGATTGATTAGAGCAAATATTACTTGTTGCTTTTTCTCTTTTAATATGCTGCTCTCTGGTTTGGATTGTAAGAGTATATGCTTTTTTACCGTCAGCGTCAACTGTCGCTCCGACTAATCTGCCCGGCATTTGGCGCATATACTGCTCTTTGCACGCCATATATCCCGCATGCGGGCCTCCAAAACTCATTGGAATGCCCAAAGGTTGAATATCTCCGACAACTATATCGGCATCTCTTGGCGGTTCAAGGATTGCAAGTGAACTCAAATTCGCGCAAACAATTAAAATTGTGTCAGGTTTTGTAATCTGTGAAATTTCTCCGTAGTAATCAGGGTTTTGAATTAGTACACAGCAGTATTCGGAACAATTTTGAGGAACTTCATCAAACCATTCAATTTCAATATTTTGCGCCCATAGATATGTTTTAATAACTTCTTTGTATTCAGGGTTTAATTTGTTAGAAATAAGGCAAATATTTTTCTTCCCCTTATTTATTCTGTGTGCCATTAAAACAGCTTCGGCACAAGCAGAACCTCCGTCATACATAGAAGCGTTCGCTATATCCATTCCTGTAAGCCTTGATATCATTGTTTGGTATTCATAAATGATTTGCAAAGTGCCTTGAGAAATCTCGGGCTGATAAGGAGTGTAGGCTGTAAGAAATTCCATCCTTTGAGCCAAATACCCTATTGCCGCCGGTATAAACTTGTTATAAACTCCGCCGCCTAAAAAGTTAGAAAACTCTGTTCCGTTTTTTCGGGCAAGCGATTTTATCTTCTTTTGAGTTTCCATTTCATTTATGGCATCACCAATATTAAAATTTTCAAACCTAATCGGAATTTGTTTATACAAATCCTCAATATCCGAGTAATTAATGCTTGCAAGCATTTCTTGCCGCTCGGCATCCGTATGTGCTATAAAATTTTTCATTATGCTATTTCTTCTTTATAATCTGAGTAATCCAATAAATCCGCAAATTCAACCTGATCTGCATCAGATTCAATTTTTACTAACCATTTTTGAGCATAGCTTTCATCATTTAATAATTCAGGAGAGTTAACCACTTCCTCATTAACCTCAATAATTTTACCGGAAATCGGCATATAAATTTCAGAGGCTGCTTTTACTGATTCAACAGTGGCAAAAACTTCGTTTTTCTTGAATTCGGAACCCGTTTCGGGAAGTTCAATAAAAACAATATCTCCAAGTTGTTCTATGGCATAATCGGTTATACCGACTTCATAGCTTTCACCTTTTTCCAGAACGTATTCGTGAGTTTTTGTACATAACATACTTTCATCCATTTATTTTATTCTCCTATTAAAACTATATTTCATATTTATTTATTTCTTTTTGCGACAAACGGTTTTTTTACAATTTCCGCATTGTATAATTTTTCCCTAATCATTATTTGAATTGTAGAGCCTACATCCAAATTGTCAAGATTTTTGATATAAGCGAGAGCCACACAATCCCCTCTTGTAGGTGACGGACATCCGCTTGTAACAACTCCTATTTTTTCATTGTTGAAATAAACATCGTAACCGTGTCTTGCAATACCTTTGTCAATCATTTTAAGCCCGATTAATTTCTTTTCAATACCGTTTTTAATTTGACTTTCAATAACATCTTTTCCGTTATAATCTTCTTTTTTATCTTTCGGAATAGACCAGGAAAGTCCCGCTTCAATCGGCGTAGTGTTTTCGTCTAAATCGTTTCCGTAAAGATGAAGGCAGGCTTCCAATCTTAGAGTATCTCTTGCTCCAAGACCGATAGGCTTTGCTCCGAACGGTTTTCCTTTTTCAAGCAGCTTATCCCAAAGTTCGCATACATATCTATTCTTAACGATAAGTTCAACTCCGTCTTCTCCGGTGTAACCTGTTCTTGATATCCATAAATCTATACCGTAAAGTGAGCCGTGTTCTATTGAAAAGAATTTAGGTAAATCGTTTAAATTGCCCGTAGTTTTAATAAATTCACAAGCTTTAGGGCCTTGAACGGCAATCATAGAGTAATTATGTGATTCGTTAATAATTTCGACATCCATATCGCCGATATTTAATGACATCCAGTTAACATCCTCATCAACTCTTGATGCGTTATGGATAATTAAATATTTGCAATCCTCAAGTTTATATACAATCAAATCATCAATTAAACCGCCGTTTTTGTTCGGAAGCTGGCAATAAACGGCTTTTCCGTCTGTTAATTTATCTATGCATTGCGGAACCATTTTGTTAAGGAATTTTTCAACATCTTTGCCTTTATAAATAACCTCTCCCATATGAGAAACATCAAATAACCCGACAGACTCCCTTACGGTTTTGTGTTCTTCGATAATAGAAGTGTATTGAACAGGCATGCACCAGCCCGCAAAATCAACCATTTTTGCTCCGAGTGCAACATGTCTGTCATGTAAAAATGTTTGTTTAGTCATAAATCCCTCTCGTACTCCTGTAAATAATTTTCCTAATAAATAGTTGCAGTGTCAAGTATTAAGATTTATAAACTGAAATTATTCAATTCGGGTAAAAATAATCCGAAAAGCAAATTGTATACTTTTCGGATTATAGTTTAATCTTTACGAACTCAAGTTACTACTTAATTTTTACCGTATTATTTTCAAACAAGAATTGAGTAACTTTTTCGTTCAAAGCTTGCTGAGAAAGTGCATTAAATACCCCCGGATTTCCTGAAAGCTGCTTAATCATATCAGCAGGATTCATTTGGTACATTCTGGAAAGCTCGGATAATTTCGCACCGAAATCCGCTTGAGAAACCGTAATATTTTCTGCTTTAGCAATTTTATCAATTACAAGTGAGTTTTTAACTCTTACAGCGGCATCTTCTTTCAAATCTTTAACGATATTGTCATAGCCTTGTGCCTCAAGAGCTTGTTCCCAAGTGAAACCTTGCATTTGAAGTTTTTGTTTGTATTCTTCAACCAGCAAATCTGTTTCTCTGTCAATCATTGATTGTTGTATTTCAACTTTAACACCTTCCACAACTTTGTCAAATATAGCTTTTTCGGAATTTGTTCTGTCAATATCTTCTTTTTGTTTATCCAAATAAGATTGAATATCAGCTTTTAATTCATCAACATTTTTGAAATGTCCTACTTTTTGAGCAAATTCATCATTTAATTCAGGTAAAACTTTCTTTTTAATTTCATTAATTTTGCATTTGAATGTTGCCGGCTGACCTGCAAGTTTCTTTTCGTGGTATTCTTCAGGGAACTTAACTTCTATTTCAAATTCTTCGCCCAGAGGTCTCCCTACGAGCTGTTCTGCGAATCCAGGAATAAAGCTTGAATTACCTAAATCAAGGGTATAGTTTTTGGCATCTCCGTGTTCAATTTTTTCACCGTTAGCAAATCCTTCAAAGTCAAAAACAATAATATCTTTGTCTTCGGTATTTCTGTCCGTAACCAAAACGGTAGTGGCAGATTGTTCAAGCAAGTTGTCTATTGATTTTTGCATAGAATCTTCAGGTGTTTTGTAGCCTTCAACCTCTACTGTTAAACCTTTGTAATCACCCAAAGTTACTTCCGGACGTAGTTCGATTTTTGCAGTTATTTTCATATCTTCGCCGATTTTGTAATCATAAGATTCAACGTACGGTTGGGTTACGATATCAAAATTATTAGATTTAATTACTTCTGCAAACAACTTAGGAAGAGCGGATTCGAGAGCTTCATGTTTAATTCTTTCTTCTCCGATATGTTGTTCTACAATATTTCTGGGTGCTTTGCCTTTTCTAAACCCGGGAATATTTACATATTGCGCTAATTTTTTAGCCGCATTGTTATAATAATCTACTGCATCTTTTGCAGGTACTTCAATTTCAACCTTTACAATGTTTTCAGGAAGTTTTTCAATCTTAGTTTCCATAATTATCCCCTTCGTAATAAAAATATATACTAAACTATGTACAAGAGTATAATAAACATGTGTATTTTGCAAGGAAAAGTGATTTTGATAGAGATTAGGTGATTAGGTGACCAGGTGATATTCCGTCATTCTGAGGGAGTGAAACGACCGAAGAATTCAGTCAATTAAATGGAAAATTGAAAATGGAAAGTGGAAAATTGGGTGATCAAGTGATCAGGTAATCAGGTGATATTCCGTCATTCTGAGGGAGTGAAACGACCGAAGAATCCAGTCAATTAAATGGAAAATGGAAAATGGAAAGTGGAAAATTGGGTGAACAGGTGATCAAGTGATCAAGTGATCAAGTGATTAGGTGATTGGGTGATAGGGTGATAGGGGAATTATAACCTTTTCCCTCTCCCGCATTACTGTCCATGATAATTTTTGAAAAGTACAAATATGCAAAAACATGTCATCCCGAAAACGTAGAAAATTTGTCCGAAAGGACTTAATTTTCAAGCTGTTCGGGATCTTACCCGCTTGATATATGATACTTTGCCGGTAAGATTCTGAAATACGCCTTAATTTAATGTCCCGACACTAAAATCAATGTCTGTACTTGACGGCTATTCAGAATGACAGCACATTTATAGTAAATTTATTTTGGACAGTAGTGCCCTCTCCCGCAAAGGGGCTGTGATTGTGGTTTTATTTATAAAACAAAAGAGCCGAAATTTTATTTTCGACTCTATGTTAGTAAATATAAGAACTATAGATTCTATACTGTTTCATTTTTTGGTTTGAACATCAATCCGATTAAAGCACCGGCACCTACACCTGCTGCTGTAATCCAAGCCAGCTTGCCGCCTTTTATCTTGCCTTTTTCAAATAATGCTTTCAATTCGTCACAAATTTTACCTTTTTGTTCTTCGGTTGCTTTTTTTATAGCATCATCACGTGTACCGTTACTTTTTTCGAACGCTTCTTTTAATAATTCAGTTTCTTTCTTTCTGACTGCTCTTTGAGCTTTAGCTACAGCGTCACGTTCTGTTTTTATATCTTTTTTAGTATATTCTGTTGCGCCTAATTCATTTATTTTTGCATTCAATTTCGACTTCGCTTCATTTAATTCAGTCAATTCTTTAGCATCTGCAGGTAAAATAGTATTTCTCTTATCAACAATATATTTATTTAATTGTGTTTCATAATCAGTACCTGCTTTGTTGATTGCTGTTCTTGCTGTTTCCAAATCTGTAACAGCTTTTTCAGATATACCTTCATTGTTTTTTACAAAATCATCTTTTGATTCTTTCAAAATATCTTCAAAGCTTGCATATTTACCTTTTTCTCTAGCCCATTGAGGCCCCCAATTGCTTAATGCTGCGGCTGTACCGCCGCCTACTACCGCTCCGCCTAATGCATAAGGTGCTGCTGATGGTTGTTGTTGAACGATGTAATCTTCTGACATAATTAAATGCTCCTATATTTACTTACTATCTTTATTTTCTAAAATAAATCCATTTTCCCTGTAACTATGCTTACAAACATGTAAACGTTTTAAAAAAATAAAAATTGCCATGTTAAAAAGTTAAAATTTTCATTAAAACGCTAAAAATATTGTATACAAAGCATTTTGGCGACACAAGTCATCTTCACAAAACTTTACAATGTGTTAAAAATAGGTGATTAGGTAATTAAGTGATCAGGTGATCAAGTGATCAAGTGATCAGGTGATATTCTGTTATTCTGAGTGAATAAGACGACCAAAGAATCCACTGAATAAGGTAATCAGGTGACCATGTGATTGGGTGAATAGGAAAATTGAAAAAAGCTGGATCCTTCGCCTGCGACTCAGGATGACACATTCCGTCATTCTGAGTCTCGAAGAGACGAAGAATCCAGTTAAATTATTTCATAGTACAAATCTTTCCATTCAGGATTAATTGACTCTATTAAATCTAATTTATACTTCCTAATTTTACCTTTAATCTGTTTCTCTCTTATAATAGCTTGTTCTATCGTATCAAAAGCTTCAAAGTATCCTAATTTATCAGTTCCGTATTTATTGCTAAATCCTTCGACGAATTTATTTTTATGTTCCAAAACCCGTTTCGAAATGTTTGAGGTTACTCCCACATACAGGGTTCCATTTCTTTTGTTAAACATTATATATGTGTAGCCTTTTTTCTCTTTCATAGTAAAAATATAACATAAAATATCTGGATCCTTCGCCTGCGGCTCAGGATGACACATTTCGTCATTCTGAGTCTCGAAGTGACGAAGAATCCAGTCTCTCTGGATCCTTCGCCTGCGGCTCAGGATGACGGAAAAAGACTTTGATATATTATTATCTTTTAAGAAGATTTTTCCAAAACGGATTAAGTTTTATGTAATCTTTTTGTTTCATATTATTCATTATTTTTTTAATTTCTGATAACGGCAACTCTCCGCTTATAATTTTTTTAAGGATAATAGGAGAAATCAATATTCCGCCCGCTACAAATGCGGCAGGACTCAGGAATATAATCGGTGTAGGTATTGCGAGAGCAGAGAGAATAAATGGTATTTCAACCGGCGAAATTCCTTTAAGTACATTCTTAGTTGAATAAATTCTTTTATCCGCAAACGTCATAAATTTGCCATGATTTTTTATCTTGGCAACTTTTTCACCGATTTGACGTCCGGTTGTTGCATCCTGAATCGTTCTTGGCGCAATATTGCAAGTGTAGTTGCAAATATTCCTGACAATATTTACCGGAGCTGATGTTTTAAAATTTTTGATACCGTTTATTTGCATACTTCGTTTATTAAAACACTAAAATAAAATAATTTGCTATCGGTATAAAACTTTTATGTTAATATGTATTTATAGAAATGAGGATATAAAATTATGACAGAACAGGTAAAAGAACCGATTTCGGCATTAGAAACAATAAGACAAAACAGGATTCAAAAACTTACGGAGCTTGCAGATATAGGGATTAACCCATATCCGTATGTATTTGACAGAGATGCAAATGCTGCAGAATTGCAGGAAAAATACAAAGATTTACCGTCAGGAGAAGAAACATCTGATTCTTATTCCGTTGCAGGTCGTGTAATGGCAATAAGAAATTCAGGTATGTTTATTGATTTGATGGATACAACAGGAAAAATTCAAATTTTCTCTCATAAAGATAATATGACAGAAGAAATGATAAAACTTTTAAAACTCGTTGATATCGGTGATATTGTGGGATTTCACGGAACAATAAGAAGAACTCCGAGAGGTGAACTCTCTATAAAAGCAAGAGATTTAAAGATGCTTTCGAAATCGCTGTTACCGCTCCCTAACAAGCAAATCAGCGAGGAAAAGCTGGAACAATTGAAGTCTTATCACAATATGTCCGATACAGAAACCAAGTATCGTCAAAGATATTTGGATTTAATAGTAAATGAAAAGACAAGAGACACTTTAAGAAAAAGAAGTCTAATAATACAAAAAGTAAGAGAATACTTGTATAAACAAGGCTTTATAGAAGTTGAGACTCCAATGCTTCATACACAGGCATCAGGTGCGAATGCAAGACCGTTTATAACCCATCATAATGCTTTAGACATGGATTTGACACTAAGGATAGCTCCTGAATTGCATTTAAAACGTTTAATGGTTGGCGGATTAAATGATAAGATTTTTGAGCTTTCAAGATGCTTCAGGAATGAAGGTATTGATACCCGACATAATCCTGAATTTACGATGATAGAATTGTATCAATCATTTGTTGATTACAATGAAATGATGGCTTTGACTGAAAATATGGTAGCTTATGTTGCTCAAGAAGTTTTGGGAACAACAAAAATTCAATACGGCGAAAATGAAATAGATTTAACACCTCCATGGGACAGAAAAACAATGCTTGGCGCTATAAAAGAATATACAGGTGTTGATTTTTCAGAAGTATTTACGGCAAAAGAAGCTTATGAAAAAGCTAAAGAACTGCATGCGGAAGTTGATGAAGAAATGAATTGGGGACAAATTGTTGAGGCTGTATTTGAGGCAAAAGTTGAGCCTACATTGATTCAGCCGGTTCATATTATAGATTACCCGAGAGAAATTTCTCCGCTTGCAAAGGTTCACAGAGATAATGACAGATTGACTGAGAGATTTGAAACCCGTGTAAACGGTTGGGAAATTGCGAATGCTTTTTCTGAACTTACGGATCCGATTGACCAGCGTCATAGATTTGAGGCGCAGGCTTTAGCGAAAGCAAACGGGGATGAGGAAGCTATGGAGATTGATGAAGATTACATCAATGCACTTGAATACGGGCTTGCTCCAACAGGCGGTATGGGCATGGGTATTGACCGTTTGGTAATGCTTTTAACAAATTCGCCTACAATAAGAGATGTAATAGCTTTCCCTACGTTGAAAAAATTGGAAGGTTAGAGTATAATACAAAAAATGGGCGATTGGCGCAGTTGACTCTGCCGACGAAAAAGTGACTAAATGTCACTTTTGAGGAGAGGTAGCACTTGAACGACATTCAAAAATTGAAAATTATGATATAATACAAAAAAGAAATGGGCGATTGGCGCAGTTGGTAGCGCACTTGAACGACATTCAAGGGGTCACAAGTTCGAGCCTTGTATCGCCCATTTTTTTATTTAATTTTTTCAACCAATTCTTCAAACTCGGGAAACGATATTTTAGTCCATTCAAATCCGTTTATCGAAATTTCCTTTTCACATATCAGTCCTGCTACGTAAAAGCTCATGGCAAGGCGATGGTCATTGTAGGATTCCAATTCGGCATTTCCTTTTAGCTTAGATTTTCCCCTGACAATAAAACCGTCAGGCGTTTCTTCGATATCAACCCCTATTTTTAAAAGTTCCGTTACAAGACATTTAATTCTGTCGGATTCTTTATTTCTCAAATCTTCGGCGTTTTTAATAATTGTTTCACCGTCGGCTTGGGATGCAAGCACTGCAATAACGGGTAATTCGTCGATTAATCTCGGAATATCTTCTCCGCTGATTTCGCAGCCTTTAAGTGTATCATTATATTTAACTTGAATATCAGCGCAAGGTTCTCCCGAGATAATTCTATTATTTAAAATACTTAATCCTCCGCCCATTCTTTTTATAATATCAATAATTCCGGTTCTTGTAGGGTTTATTCCTACGTTTTTAATTATAAAATCAGAATTCGGAACAATAAGTCCGGCAACCATAAAGAATGCAGCAGAAGAAATGTCTCCGGCAATTTCTATATCTTTCGACGTTAATATTGACGGAGATAGCGTAATTTCGTTGTTGTAAGTTAAGATATCAGCACCTAAGTATTTAAGCATTAATTCCGTGTGATTTCTGGATTGATAAGGTTCAATTACTGTAGTTTGCCCTTCCGCATTCAGTCCGGCAAGGAGAATTGAAGACTTTACCTGAGCGCTGGCAATTGGCATTTTATAGGTAATTCCGTGAAGCTTTTGACCGTGAATTGTTATTGGTAAATGGTTATCAATAGAATCTATTCTTGCTCCCATTTGAGTCAGAGGTAAAATAACTCTTTTCATTGGACGTTTTGAAAGGCTTTCATCTCCGATAATTTCCGAATCAAAATTCTGACCTGCCAAAATTCCTGAAATCAATCTTGTTGTTGTTCCGGAATTTCCCGCATCAAGGGGTAAATATGATTTATTTAGTTTGCCGTTTGAAATAATCTCTATAGTTTTGTCGTCTATTTCATTTATTTCAACTCCAAGTTGTTTAAAAATACTCAAAGTTGACCGACAATCAGCTCCGCTTGAAAGGTTTTTTATGGTAGATTTTCCGTTTGCAAGTGATGCAAGCATAATAGCCCTGTGTGATATTGACTTATCAGCAGGAATCGTTATTTCGCCTGACAATGATTCGGATTTGCAAACCTTTTTTAACATATTTCCTTTCTCTAACGCTCTTTGGCAGAGTGTCAGGGTATAAGATTTATCTTCTTATAATTTCAAATATTTCTTTACATTTTGAGAAAACTTGTTCGGCATCCTTTAAAAATAACATATTTGGCCCGTCACATAGTGCACGGTCAGGATTAGGGTGAACTTCGAAGAATAAAACATCCGCACCCGCAGCCATTGCGCAGTTAGCCAATACAGGGACGAATCTCCTGTCTCCGCCTGTAGAATCTCCGTTTGAGCCAGGCATTTGTACGCTGTGCGTTGCATCAAATACAACCGGGTATCCGAATTCTTTCATGATAGGAATTGAACGAAAATCTGACACAAGATTGTTGTATCCGAATGTAACCCCTCTGTCGGTAAGCATAATTTGGCGGTTTCCGCTATCTTCCACTTTTTTAACCAATGATTTCATTTGCTGCGGAGCAAGGAATTGACCTTTTTTTATGTTAACAATTTTACCTGTTTTTGCTGCAGCAACAAGTAAATCTGTCTGTCTGCATAAAAACGCCGGAATTTGTAAGATGTCGGCTACTTCCGCTGCCAAAGGTGCTTGGTCAGGCGTATGGATATCCGTTACAATAGGTAAATCAAATTCCTTTTTTATGGCTGCAAGGTATTCCAATCCTTTTTCCATCCCCAAACCCCTGTATGAGTTTATAGAAGAACGGTTTGCTTTATCATAAGAACATTTAAAAACATAATTAATGCCTAGTTTTTCACATACTTTTTTAAGCCCTTCTGCTGTTTCTCTCATAATATCAAGAGTTTCAACCGCACATGGTCCGGCAAGTATTGTTAATTTGTTATTACCTATTTCAAAATCTTTTAGTTTTATAGTCATACATACTCCTTTTTGTCATGCTGAATCGGTTCAGCATCTTATCACTTTATAGTGTCAGCTATTATTTGGTAAGATCCTGGAATAAATTCAGGATGACATTTAATTAGGCAATATCCCATCTTCCGCAGGTTCCGCCCCAGCGAGCAATTATATTCCCTTTAATATCACCTATTTTTTCAACATGACCTACAGGTTCAGAACCTTCTAATATTGTGATAACCTCGCAGTTATTTGAGCAACCCGTGCATTGGCATGTTACAGATTGGAAATTCATGTTTCCGACTTCAAAACCTTTGAACTTTGTAGGTTTTTCTGTGTACTGGTGATTTTCCATGGCAAGAAGTGCCGCTCCGATTGCACCCATTGTTTGGTGATTTTCAGGTACGACAATCTTTGTATTCAAAGCTTCTTCAAAAGCTTTTACCATGCCGGAGTTTGTTGCAACGCCGCCTTGGAAAGATATGGTAGGAAGAAGTTCTTTCCCGAGTGCCAAGTTGCTTAAATAATTTCTAACTAATGCCTGACAGAGTCCGTATAGAAGATCTTCAACCGGATAACCGAGCTGTTGCTTATGTATCAAGTCTGATTCGGCAAACACGCCGCATCTGCCTGCAATACGTGCAGGGTTGTCAGATTTAAGAGCCGTTTCGCCGAATTTTTCAATGGGAACATTCAATCTTTGTGCCTGGTGGTCCAAAAAACTTCCTGTACCTGCGGCACAGACCGTATTCATTGCAAAATCGGTTACAATACCGTCTCTTAATATGATAATTTTGCTGTCTTGTCCGCCTATTTCAAGAATGGTTTGAACCCCCGGAATATTGGTGCTGGCAGCAACGGCATGTGCAGTTATTTCGTTTTTTATAACGTCTGCACCAACAAGAGCTCCGGCAAGATTCCTTCCTGAACCGGTTGTACCGACACCCTGAACATTATATTCTGTCAATGCCTGACTTAAAATATGTCTTAAACCGTCTTGAACTGCATCAACAGGTTTACCTGCCGTTTTAAGCATGTATGAATCAACATATTTTCCGCTTTCATTTACCAGTGCTAACTTTGTTGTAACGGAACCGACATCTATCCCTAAATATACATCTAAACTCATTTTTCCACCTTCTCTGTTTATATTTCTATGATATCACAAAAAGTGTTTATGGGTAATAATTGTTAAAACTCATATCCTCTAAGTTTCGGGTGGTCAAAAACAGGTTCTTCATAGAGTTTGTTTTTCTTTGTTTTCTTAATATTTATAGGTTCTAAAGTTGTGTCAGTCTCTTTTATTTTTGTATAAACCGTGTTTTTGACAGCGCTTGTCTCAAATGTTTTTGTGTTATTTATGTTATTAATGTAATTTTCTTTTTCAGTGTAAACAGGAGTAGCTTTGACTTCCAATTTTGTTTGCTGCTGTTGCTGCTGTTGTTTTAATAATTTTTCTTCAGCTTTTCTTGTTTTGTAATCATGGTATTGTTCTTTTTTGGTATTAATAAATTCTTTAGTATGAGTTTTTTTCTGATTATAAATTTTGTCGTATTCTTTACCTAAATGGCGGTATTTCTTTGTGAATACATTGTCTATATTACCCATGTCAAAGTCTATTTGATTAGATTCTTTAGCATAGATATCAGGCGGTAAAACATTAAGTTGTACGTGTTGTGCAATTTGCGGACAAAGATATCTTGAATAATCTTTTATTCTGCTCAACTGCTCTGTTTGTGGAGAAGGTCCTCTTGTAATAATTCTGTTTTCAACAGTGCTTATTGTTTTATAGTAAGTGTCTGCCCAAACTTTTTTGTTCTTTTCAGTGTCAATAAGTGCGGCGTATGTGGAAATTTTGTATGCAGGATCAATAACGCTTGCTCCTGCCACATTAAAGAAATCCCACCATGTTCTGCGCAAAATATAGTTTTCTGCATCAATATATGATGTCATTAGTAGCACGTATTTTGCGCCCGATTTTGCTCCGAGTTTTTTTACGGCAGAATAATCTATGTTGTATGAATTTCGGAAACGGGCTGTTAAATTTTTTGCTGTCAAATTAGCGGACGGATCTTTTTTGTATAACTCACGAATATCACTGATTTGAGGAGCTTTAATGTATTCAGTGCCGTTAAGAAGAACGGCTACTTCATCTGCAAAAAATTCTGCGGCTGAATCATAAATGTATGAATCAAGAGAAACATTTTCCGTCACAATATTGTCAGGTATAATCAGCACTTTATAGCTTTCCGCATAAACAGACTGCGCAAAGAAAAAAGCTATCCCGATTGTTAAAAGTTTAATAAAATCTCTCACAGAAAGATTATAGCATATATTTTATAAAAACGAAAATTAAAAATTACAGATATTCAAATTTAGCTTGAAAATATAATAAGTTCATGATATACTATGTATATATGTTGATTGGATGTTTATTTAAAGGAGCGAATATGAAAAAGTTTGCGTACACTTTGGCAGAAGTTTTAATTGCCGTATGTATAGTTGGAGTTATATCCGCAATTTTGATAGGGCTGCTTAACAAGGCTGCCCCCGATACTAATAAAATCAGATATTTAAAAACTTATGATGCTTTAACAAAAGCTGTCAAGACTATGTCAAAGAATTCTTCTTTGTACTCTGAAATGTCAGAGGTCGTGATACCTGATGATTTAGGAAATCCGCTTTATAAAATTACGTTAAATCTGCATAAATATCCGTTAATTGACACTAACAAACCCACAAATCCTGATTTTCAGGATGATATATATTCAGGCGCTCCGAAATTCGGTAATTTATTAAAAGTTGCTTTAAACGGAAAAACTCCGGATTCAGGTGTTAATTGTGATTTTGTAACTCCTGATAATGCACGATGGACTGTTAATACTGTGAGCGGAATGGACGATGATTATCCGCTAATGGTAGATGAAAATGGCGTTCATGGCATTTACAAATTTTATTCAAAAATTACAGTTGATATAAACGGAGCACAGAAACCTAATCAGTCATATAATCAAAACATGCAAAATACGCCGGATATATTTATGTTTGGTGTAACAGCTAACGGTAAAGTGAAAGCGTTGGATGCTTATGGCAGGCACTATTTAAAAACAAGACGTTCACTTTCCCGTAAAAAGGTATCTTTAACAAACGAAAATTCTAATAGTATAAACATTAACAGTCTCGGTGTAGATATTGATATAAATATATTAAAACCTTCTTTGACAGTATACAAAAATGATGATGATGACGAGGACAATGATGACCAAAACGGTGATGATCCGAACGGCGATGATCCGAATGGTGATGATCCGAATGGCGATGATCCGAATGGTGATGATCCGAACGGTGATGATCCGAATGGTGATGATCCGAATGGCGGATTTCTGCCTATCATACACAAACCGGGATGGTGGAAGCCATGGAACGGTCATAATCCGCCGCCAATAAATCCTAATTTAATTAATAATGACGGTGAATGGAGTAATGTGAGCGGTAGTGACTTGGCGGTCCCGTCAGTTGCACAAATGACGCAAGCATTATCAAATTCTCACAATACAGCGGTTTTATTGTCGAGCAATTGGTACGAAGGAGACGATTTGGATGATGCAGGTACTTTCAGAAGTGCCGCGAAAGCTACGTTGAATAGCATAATAGATGAATTATATGAAGATATATTAGGATATTACTTGAATAGTTTTGTGTCAGAATCTGTAAAAAGTCAGCTAACGGTAAATCATGATGTAATTGAAAATGAAGTATTTAAGGCAAGGCTTGAATATACAAAAGAAACTCTAAAACGCTTTTATGCGAAGGTAATTGACAGTGCGGAACTTCCGTATTGTATGGATACACCTCATTTTACAGGCGAATATGAGAGCTCCAATTATAGTTTTTATGATTATGATTATATACAAAGGTCGAGAACTGATAAATGGTATAGTGCTAATTTGGAATTCTATGGAACAGGTGATTTGGATGCATTGGAAAATTGGCTTCTAAATGGCGTTATGCCGGCAAGTACTCCGCGTAGCGGTATAGTTTCGTCAGGCATTGCTGTCGGACAATCAGGCTTAATATTGCTAACTGATTCAGAGAGATGGTTTTGGTTTGAGGATTGCCATGCAAAATACGCAATAAACAAAAATCAGTTAAAACAAAGATTTATGGATTTTTATTCATCTTATGCTATGACCAGAGATTATTCAAACAATTTCTGGGTGCAAAATGGTGATCCGAGCGATATCTCTTCTCAGTTTACAGGCATGTACAGATTAGGAAATGACGGTAACGGTTCGGGTGACTATTATTATGAATGTTCAAATGCTGTATCTGACGCTAAATCTGCTATGAATACTCTTTTAAACAATATGAAAACAAAATTGACTGAAGCCGGATATCCGGAAGCTGCAGTTACATCTGCAGTAAGCAACACAAAAACATATTATGATACATTACTAACGCGAATTGGTACAATGAACGGTACAATAGAGGACTATAGTAGTGGTCAGTATGTAAAAACGATATCGGGTGTTACTCCGACAGCTACGTTTGGAGCTATTGTGTACGGTAAAGTTAAAACATGTGATAGCAAAAGCGGTGTCGGAACAGGAACATCAGGAATTTTGGTCAGATGTTC
This sequence comes from uncultured bacterium, assembly GCA_902803165.1. Taxonomy (GTDB): domain Bacteria; phylum Cyanobacteriota; class Vampirovibrionia; order Gastranaerophilales; family Gastranaerophilaceae; genus CAG-196. Next base: position 35,567 of record CADCOS010000087.1, read on the forward strand.
TACAAATTGGAATACATCATGGCGAATTGATGTTGATAAATCCAAAGTATTTAACAGAGTATTGCAAAAAATAGGTGGTTCATAGAACACGGTATTTTCTTAAAGCATTATATAAAAGCGGGTAAATTTAGTTTTGCCCGCTTTTTGTTTAATTACGCAAAAAAAAAATTACATGGTAAAATATAGCAGATTAAAGGAGTTATTTATGAGAAAACTTTTTAAAATATTAGAGGCGTCAAGAATTTTTTCGCTGCCGATGTCAATTTTTTCATGGCTGATAATTTTTGTGTATTCTTTG
>CADCOS010000088.1 GCA_902803165.1 uncultured bacterium
CGCCGAATCTCTTACGCTCGCTATCGTGACTTCGTCACACGCTCGCGGTACAAATACGAACGACAACGAACCGAGCCCTCTGTTACCGCAGGTAACAATAGGGCTCGTAATAGTGCGGGTTTACCCGCAACAGCCATTTAATCTATGCCTGAAGGGCATCGGAAACTATTGCGTGCTTTTTCTTTCTTTGTGAAGGTTTCTTTCTTTTTGCCTCGTAAACAAAAAGAAAGAAACCTTCAAACTAAAAAGCAAACAAAAAAGATTAAATTTAACCCTCACCAAGAATTTCTAATATTCTTACGAATATTGAAATTCTATCCTCTCCCATTGGAGAGGAAAACAGAAACAATGCACCGAAATATATATTTCGGTGCATTGTTTTTAGTTTATTTTGCTTGATTATTGCTCAAGAATATAATTTAACAGGGTTCTTACACCTGCTCCCGAAGCTCCTGCAATAAGTTCTTTTTGCGGTTTTTCCAGAAATGCGGTACCGGCTATATCAATATGAGCCCATTTTACATCTTTAACAAATTTCTTTAAAAATACGCCGGCAGTTGAAGCACCGCCCCAACGAGAGCCTGTATTTTTCATATCTGCTATATCGCTTTTTAAGCTGTCAAAATATTCATCCCACATAGGAAGTTCCCAATATCTTTCGCCGTTTCTTTCAGCTGTGGAGATAAGATTCTTGACAAGCTCATCATCATTTCCCATAATTCCTGCAGCCTGTGTACCCAGAGCAACCATACAAGCACCTGTTAAAGTTGCCATATCAATAACTTCATCAACGCCGAGTTCACACGCATAACAAAGGGCATCTGCTAATGTGAGTCTGCCTTCTGCGTCAGTATTATCAACCTCAATTGTTTTTCCGTTTTTAGCTGTCAAAATGTCTCCCGGTTTATAAGCATATTGTCCCGGCATATTTTCGCATGCGGCAATAATACCGTGAACTTCAACCTGCGGGTGAAATTCTCTGATTACGCTCATTATTCCCAAAACTGCGGCTGCACCTGACATATCATCTTTCATTGTTAACATAGACGATGCAGGTTTCAAATCTAATCCGCCTGAATCAAAGCAGATACCTTTGCCGATAATTGCAATACGTTTTTTAGGATTATCCACATAATATTTCATGTGAATAAATTTAGGTTCTTCTGCGCTTCCTCTGCCTACTGCAAGAAAAGCTCCCATGCCCATTTTTTCACATTCTTCTCTGTCATAAACTTTAGTTTCCAAACCTAAATCGCAAGCTATTGCCGCAAGCTCTGTAGGAGTCGCAAATTGTGCAGGTTCGTTTGCTATATTTCTTGTAAATGTCATTGCTGCGGCTATTTTTTCAGCTTTTCTGATTATATCTTCGTTTGCTTGTACATATACTTCTTTAACTTTATTGTCTTTCTTTTCGGATTTGTATTTGTCGAATTTATAATCTGCAATTAACGCTCCCATTGCAAATTGTTCCGAATAATCAAAATCTATTTCATCTAATGAGAATGAAACTGTTTTTGCTTCCATTTGCATAGCTTTTTTAATGGCTTTTGCAACGGCTTCTCTAAGTTTATTCGGGCAAAATTCTTCTTTCTTGCCCAAACCTAAAACCATAACTTTTTTGTACGGTTCTTTTCCGTATGTTTGAAGCAGATATGTTTCCGAAAATTTACCTTTAAAATTATCTTCTCCCAGTGCATATTTATTAGCCAGTTCACTTGTTGTTTGACCGCCTTCAAACATACTTACAACAAGAATATCTGCTTGAACGTCTTTTGAATTTTGAACAACCTTAATTTCCATAGTTAAACTCCTTTCTACTTCTGATATTGTATACAATATGAGTTTAAATTTAAATACATCAATCAGAGGGTTAAAAAATAGGTTATAAAGCCGTTTTTTAAAATTTGTGCTATAGTTAATCTATGCAGGAAATATTAATCGGAAAAACATATAAACATTTTAAAGGTAATCTATACAAAGTTGTCGGTTTTGCAAAACATTCAGAAACAATGGAAGACATGATTGTATATGAATCCTTGAGAAACAACACTCTTTGGGTTCGTCCGAAATCCATGTGGAATGAAGTTGTAGACGATAAAGGAACTTTGAGGTTTACTCTATGCTAACCAAAGAAGTCAGAGAATGGATGGACAAGGTTAAGCGGGGACAATATTCTTATGATGATGCTATGTCTGAATTTGCGAGATTTTCTTCGTTTTTGACAAAAGAAGAAATGATTACCATAAAAAAACTAATTTCAGATAATAAAAGATTTTAGACAGGCAATAACTAAACCTGCAAGTGCTGAAAATCCGAAATAAAAAATCGGATCAAGCTTGCTTTTATAACTCATTATAAGAAGAACTGTCAACAAAATCATCGCTTTTATATCGGTAACAGAAGGCTTAATAAGTCCTATTGCAACAAATATCAATAACCCGCAGCTTATTGGTTTAAGGGTTTTTATAATAGCTTTGACATAAAAATTATCGCTAAATTTTTTTAGCAATTTAGATACAATAATTACGCAAATTAGCGAAGGAATAATTTCTGAAACGGTTGCAAACAGTGCGCCCAAAATACCTGCGGTTTTAAATCCCGCATAAGTTGCCGTATTAATTCCTACAGGTCCGGGAGTAATTGAAGCAACCGCAAACATTTTTGTAAGTTCATCAATCGTGTACCATCCGTAAATTTGCGATATGTTATACAAAAACGGAATTGTAGCATATCCTCCGCCAAAAGAGAACAAACCTGTTTTAAAAAATTCATAAGCAAGCAGAAGGTATATCATTTTAACTTACCTCGCTTGTTTATTGATTGTATCAACACTCCGATTACGGAAACGGTTAAAATTGTTTGAACCGGAGTAAATCTAAAGTAAAACAGTAATACAAGAGATATTGTGAGAATAATATAAAAAAATAAATCCCTCTCTGATTTTTGCCACATTTCTCTTATAGTCAGGGTTATAAGTGCAATAACAGCAATTCCGACGCCCCAAAATATACTTTTAATATAAATATTTTCTGTTAAAACGCTCAGAGTTGAAGCCAGACATATAATACACAGAATAGGTACGGAAATTACACCGAGCATCGCAGCTATTGCGCCCGATTTTCCTCTTAATTTATAACCGCAAAACATAGAAATATTTGCAGCGATTACACCCGGAAGAGATTGAGAAAGCGCAAAATAATCAATAAGGTCTTCTTCCGGTATTAATTTTTCTTTTTTAGAAAGCTCATTTGTAATAATAGGTAAAATTACATACCCGCCGCCAAGCAATATTGCACCTATTTTTAAAAAAATCAAATATAATTTTAAAAGAGAAATTTGTTTCATTCTATATTAATATCCGCAAGTTAATCCTGCACAAAGGTTTATAGACTGACCGGTAACGCCTTTAGCCTCATCTGAAATCAAATATTTTACCATGCCTGCAATTTCAAGCGGCGTTACAAATCTTTTTTGAGGAATACATTCAATGAGCTCTTCTTTGGTAAAGTCTCCTTCTTCAGCCGAAGAATTGCCCATTTCTGTATCAACCCACCCCGGATTAATTGTGTTTACGGTAATTCCGTACCCTGCAAGTTCCAATGCTAATGCTTTTGAAGCACCAACAAGACCTGATTTTGAAGCAGAATAAATACTTGCGTTTGCTTCACCCAAGACACCGCTTATTGAACCTATATTAATAATTCTGCCGAACTTTTGAGACTTCATATATGGTACTGCTTTTGAAATTAAATACAATGGCGCTTCCAAATTCAATTTAATTATTTCCTCAATCTGCTGAGGTGTAACATTTTCAATAGGAGAATAAATATACCCGCCTGCATTATTTACGAGGATATCGATTTTATTTTCGATTATATAATTGCCGAGTTTTTTCATTTCCTCAAAGCTTGATAAGTCGGCTTTAAGATAATTTTTGTAATGTTTTAAAAGCTCTTCATTTCTGCCTGTTGCAAATATATTGTGATTTTTTGCCAATAAGTCACAAATGCTTTTACCAATCCCTCCGGTAGCTCCCGTAACTAATATATTCATAAAAAAATTCTCCTTGACTGATTATACCACAAGGAGAATTTCAAAAGTATGTGTGTTGAAGCCTATCCTAAATATTGTGCCCTATAGACTTCATAAGACATTGCCTGCTGAGTTTTGTCATTGCCGTTTGTCTGATTAAATACTTTGGATGCTTCGCTCTTTAACCCTGCAAAATATGCCATTGCCTGACCATCAATTGCGCTTTGACTTAACAATTGAATTGCATTGTTAAAGGCTGCATAGTCCTTTTCATAATCGCCCGTAGCTCTGACACCGATTTGTGCTAAAAGTCCTGCCCATGGTACAACTTTTTCACCGTTTTGGTTTGCAATCTGATTTTGAACCTGTTCGGAATACTCAGAATACATTGCCTTGTCTAACTTTTTCAAATCATCGGTTTTACCCGTAGGAGTAATGTTGAATTCATCAAATGCGCGTTTTAAAGTAGTCTCGTTAGAAGGCACTCTGCCGAGATACGAGTAAATATTCGCACTTGAATATGAATATACTCCGTTGACTGTGAAATTTGACATGACACACCTCTTATATGATATACTTTGTATATCGGCATATTTTTTTAAAACTTTAATGTTTTTGAATGAATCTTTACAATTTGTTACATTTTAATTGCAAAATATGCGTTATTAGAGGGTTTTGGCTGCCAAAAAACAGAAGAGAATAAACTGACTATTCTCTTCTGTTACAAATTTTATTGTTAAAATATAAAACTATTTGTTATATACTCTAACACCCATTGGATCTATGCCGTAAATATTCCCGCCGTTTTTAACTTCAAAGTTCATAGGAACTGTTGCGGTTCTTTGGCATGCTTTTATTGTCCAAATTTCTTGCCATTTATTATCAACTTTTGCCTTTGAAACAGCTGTATCTACAATTGAGAAAGCTGTACAATCAGGAGCTGCTATTCTGTGAGCAAAAGCATAAGCAGTAAACAGTGTTTCACGCTGTAAATTTACATCTGCAATTGATTTACCCGGGAGCGGCAATCCTGTATCATAGCTGTAAGCATACGCTGAAGTTGCAATACCGGCGAATAATAAAGCTAAACTTATAATTTTTTTCATAATATAATCCTTCCCATATTCCTTATGTGCTTTATTATATCATAAAATGTTTATTTTGAGTTGTCAAACATTTGTTTTATACCGTCAACAGAACTTAATATTCCGGTTGCCTCGTAAGGCATATAAACAACTTTGTTATCCTTGCCGCTTGTGATTTCTTTCATTGTTTCCAGATATTTCATCGCAATAAGATATTTGTCAGGCTGACCTTTATCGGCAAGAGCGTTTATAATTCTTTCAATAGCCTGTTTTTCACCGTCTGCTTCAAGGATTCTTGCTTGTGCAACACCTTCAGCTCTTAAAATATTTGACTGTTTAGCACCTTCTGCTCTGTTAATTGCGGCTTCTTTTTCACCTTCCGCTCTTAATACAGCGGATTTCTTTTCCCCTTCCGCTTCCAATATTGCCGCACGTCTGTCACGTTCTGCTTTCATTTGTTTTTCCATTGCCGATTGAATATCTTTTGGCGGAATAATATCCTGCAATTCAACACGGTTAACTTTTACTCCCCATTTATTAGTTGCATCATCAAGAATTGCTCTTAACTCATGGTTAATTTTGTCACGTGATACTAAACTCTCATCCAAATCCAGTTGACCTACAAGGTTTCTTAAATTTGTTTGAGTAAGTTTTTCAATAGCTTCAGGCAAATTCTGAATTTCATAAACAGCTGATTTCGGATCAACTATTTGGAAATATAAAAGGGCGTTAATGCTTATTGAAACGTTATCCTTAGTAATTACATTTTGTCTAGGGAAATCATAAACAGCTTCTCTCAAGTCAATTTTAGTTTTCTTTTGGATTACCGAATATGTTTCTCCGTTAAAGCCTCGCTGAGTTATTTTCCAATCAATTGCACGAGGCGTATCAATTATAGGAACAACAAAATTGAACCCTGATTCAAGAACTCTGTGAAATTTACCTAATCTTTCAATAATTACGACTTCCGCCTGCTGCACGATAATTACGCCTTTAGAGACAAAAATCAATGCCAGCACAATTAAAAAAACAGAAAATACAAACATTTGAAACTCTCCTTTTTTATTTTTGAATTAATTATTTATAGCTGAAACGTACATGATAATACTTTCGTTTCTCACAATTTTTACGGAACTTCCCGCAGGAATTGTTTCTCCGTTGTCGCTTCTTGCTTCCCAACGTTCCCCGTATATGTTAATTACTCCGTGAGAGTCGCTGATTTCTTCATCCGCTTTTACTATTTGTCCGATATATTTGCTGTTTACGCCTGTTTCAGTTTCTTTGTTAAATTTCTTTATCAAAATCGGTCTTAAAAATACAAACGAAACAAACGAAAGGACAAAAAACAAAATAATAAGTGTATACGGATTTTTAATGTATACCGAAACCGGTGCGCAAATAAATGCCGCAAGAGCAAAGTTCAAAAAGAACAAAGACGGAGTAAACATTTCAAAAATCAGAAATGCTATACCTATAATTCCGCACATTTGCCATAAATGCATAAAACCCCCTCTAATAATATTAAGCTATTCTTCAATCAGTGCATTAATATCTGCAACCATTGCATCAGGATCGAAACCATGTACACGGGCGCCTGCTTCAAGATTTTCGAATCTCGCAGCTGCACAGCCTAAACATCCCATACCGTATTTTTGAAATATTTCAACAGACTCAGGATGAGCTTGTACAATTTCTAATATGCCCATTTCTTTAGTAACTTTTGCCATAATTCTAACTCCTTTATATTGACTATTACAAAATTATCCTTAATAAGACATTGTCATTATAGCACACAAATGAAAGGATTGTTATATGGAATTTTTTAAAAGTCTTATTGAAGGAAAAGGTTTATTTAATGATACAACAATAGTAGGTTTAAGCGGTTTAAGGAAAAAGGATTCCTATATAAAAATAACCGTTCCGGAAGGTTATAAAAAAACTTATATTCCGCAATATGAAAATAATTATTTATTATTCTAGTTTAGGAGAGTATTCAAAATTTTATCTATCTGCTCTTCAAGAAAATCTATTGAGGAATTGTTTTCAACTACAAAATCCGAACGGTTTATTTTTTCTTCTTGAGATATTTGCGACTTGATGCGAATTTGAGCTTCTTCTTTACTCAAATTATTTCTTCTCATAAGTCTTTCAAGACGAAGTTTTTCATCAGACGTTACAAGAATTATTTTATCAAATAATATATTAAAGCCGCTTTCAAACAATTGCGGAACAGAGATAAATATAATTTTGTAATCACGAGAGAATATTTTTTCTAATTCTTGTTTTACCAAAGGATGAATTATGTTTTCCAGCTTGTTTAATTCATCTTTATTATTAAACACAACTTTTGCCAGTTTTTTTCTGTCAATTTTAGAATCAGTAAGTATATCATGCCCGCTAAAAGCTTTTTTAACATCTTCTGATTTTTCAAGAATATCATGAGCAATTATATCCGTATCAAAAACATAAAATCCCTTATCTCTTAATATTTTTTCCGCAACGGATTTTCCTGCCGAGATATTGCCTGTAATTGCAACTTTTAGCATTGGTCACCCTTCTTTATTCTGTTAAGAAAAGTTTTTAATTCTTTCACCTGTTTAGGCTTCATTATTTTTATCTGGCCTTTTTTAAGTCCTTCAAGGGTAATCGTTGCATGCTGAATCCTTTTAAGTGAAATTACCTCAAAACCTAATTTTGCAAACATTTTACGGATTTGTCTGTTAATTCCCTGATGTAAGGTTACTCTCATAATTGATTCTTTTTGAGAAATTTCTATAGGAAAAATTTCTGCAAAAGCTGTTTTAATTTCTCCGGTATCCGATTCTATTTCAATACCGTTATGCATTTTTTCACCATCTTCGGGCGTAACTTTTCCGTTAACGGTTACATTATATATTTTAGGAACTTTTATCGACGGATGAGTCATATCATTTATCAAATCTCCGTCATTTGTCATAATAATAAGCCCCGTTGAATCTTTGTCCAATCTTCCTACGGGTTTGAGTTTTTTGAGTTCCGGCGGAATTACATCATATATTGTTTTTCTGCCTTTCTCGTCATCTGCGGTTGTAATATAACCCGCAGGTTTATAGAATCTGTAGTATTCAAGCTTCAAAGGTTTTATAAGCTTGCCTTCCACCATAACCTTATCTTTTGCGGAGACCTGAAAACCGAGTTCCGTTATAATTTTGCCGTTTACGGTTACTTTTTCGTTTTCTATAAGTTCATCCGCTTTTCTTCTTGAAGCAATTCCGGATGAGGCTATAAATTTGTTCAATCTTTGCATTCAAGAGTTCCTTTTAATTTATCAAATAAGTACTCCGGCATGCGTCTGTATAATTTACCTTCATTGTTTACCGTGACAACATCAACTTCGGCAGAAGTATACGCAACGCCTGTTTCGGCATTTTTTATAGTTTGACTGAATCTCGCATAAAGCGGGGTAAGTTTTATTAATTCGGTTTGCACAGAAATCAAATCATCTGTTTTTGCGGAAGATTTGTATTTAATATTAATATTGGTTACCGGAATTGAGACATCATTTTTTGCAAGTTCAACCAAATCAACTCCGATAGCTCTGCAAAATTCACATCTCGCCGCTTCCATCCATCTTAAATACGAACCGTGCCAAACCACACCGTATGAATCCGTATCCGCATAATATACTCTTTGTTTGTATTCATGTATCATAGCTATTATTATAACCAATAAAACAAATAAAATAAATATAACATTGAAAAACTTACTTCAAAAAACATTTGAAACTCAATTTTGACCGAGTATAATTTTATAGGTGATGCTCGAAAGAGCAGCTGTAACAAAAAATTTGGCAAATTAAAGCCAATCTGCAAAAAGTAGAAAGGAAAGGGAGATAAATTTATGTCAAAAAACACAATTACTGTTGACGGAAACTATGCTGCAGCGCATATTGCGTATGCACTTTCCGAAGTTTCCGCAATCTACCCTATCACGCCTTCTTCCACAATGGGAGAATGGGTTGATGAATGGGCTTCTCAACACAAGAAAAACATTTGGGGCAAAGAAGTAAAAGTTGCCGAAATGCAGTCTGAAGCAGGTGCAGCAGGTGCTGTACACGGTTCACTTGCAGCAGGTGCTTTAACTTCCACATATACTGCTTCACAAGGTTTATTACTTATGATTCCTGTAATGCACAAAGTAGCAGGTGAAATGTTACCGCACGTTATACACGTTTCAGCTCGTGCTTTAGCAGCGCAATCATTAGCAATATTCGGCGATCATACAGACGTTATGGGCTGCCGTAATACAGGTTATGCAATGCTAGCGGCAAATTCAGTTCAAGAAGAAATGGATATGGCTCTTGTTGCACACCTTTCAACTTATAAGGCAAAAGTTCCGTTCTTGCAATTCTTTGACGGATTCAGAACTTCTCACGAAATTCACAAAATCGAAGAAATTTCTTATGAAGAAATAGCTTCTTTGGTTGAACCTCAATACATCGAAGAATTCAAAAACAGAGGTTTAAGACCTGAAGCCCCTGTATGTAAAGTCGGTGCTCAAAACACAGACGTTTACTTCCAAGGACGTGAAACTGTTAACAAATATTATGATGCTGTACCTGATATCGTTCAAGAATATATGGACAAGGTTGCTAAGGTTACAGGCCGTCAATATCATCCGTTCGATTATGTCGGTGCTCCTGATGCAACTGATGTTATCGTAGCTATAGGTTCTTCTTGTGAAACTATTGAAGAAACTATTGAATACTTGAACTCTACAAGAGGAACTAAGTACGGTTTGGTTAAAGTAAGATTATACAGACCGTTTGATGTTAAGAGATTTAACGATGCTCTTCCATCAAGTGTTAAGAGAATCGCAGTTCTTGACAGAACTAAAGAACCGGGTTCTATCGGTGAACCGTTATTCATGGATGTTGTTGCAGCATTAGCCGGCAAAGATATCAGAGTAATCGGCGGAAGATACGGTTTATCTTCTAAAGAATTTACACCTTCAATGGTATTAGCTGTATACAAACACTTGGCAAACAACGGATTCCACGGATTTACCGTAGGTATTGAAGATGATGTAACTCACAAGTCTTTGGATTATTCAGAACATATCGTTACTGAACCTGAAGGAACTACAAACTGCATGTTCTGGGGCTTAGGTTCAGACGGTACGGTTGGTGCTAACAAAAACTCAATTAAAATTATCGGTCAATATACAGACAAAGATGCTCAGGCATACTTTGCTTATGACTCTAAAAAATCATTTGGTGTAAC
>CADCOS010000089.1 GCA_902803165.1 uncultured bacterium
CATTTCATCCATTTTTAAATTCTTTTCAATACAAGGTGTACAACCCATATCGTGATTTAGCGGGTGTAATTTACATTTTGTATTTTTACATGTACATAGTTCTTTTGCGTCCATTTTTAAATCCTTTTAATTATCTTTGCAGGCACACCGGCAATAACAACATTGCTCGGAATATCTTTTGTAACAACAGCGCCTGCAGCAATTACAACATTATTTCCAACTGTAATACCTGACAGTATATTTACCCCTCCGCCTATCCATACATTATTACCGATAGTTATCGGTCGTGCATATTCAAAACCTTTATTCCTTGTTTCTGCATCAAGCGGATGTTCAGCTGTATAAAAAGCACAATTCGGTCCGACTAAAACATTATCTCCAAATGTTACTTTTGCACAGTCTAAAATTGTTAAATTGTGATTTGAATAAAATTTTTCACCTATTTCTATATTATATCCATAGTCACAAATAAAAGGCTGCTCTACAAAAAATTTCTCCTTTGTTTTACCTAAAATTTGTTTAAGTATATCTTCTCTTTTTTCTATGTCATCATACTTAATATTATTATATTCCTGACATAAAAGCTTACATTTTACCCGTTCATTTATCAATTCACTATCCAAGGGATCATATAATTTACCCTCTGACATTTTTTCCTTTTCGCTCATTTATAATCAATCCCCTGCTTCGATTTTAAATATCACGGGACGAAGTCCGTCATTGCAGGAACAAATTGCAACGCCGGATGCTCCTATTTTTTAAAAATTTTATATTATTATTTTGACATAATATCGCTTGATTTTATGTATACAGGAGTGTCTAATTTAAACTGAATTGTATTTCCTGCTTTTAGTTTGTAATTCAAACCTTTTGCCATTGAGCTTATTAATATTCCAAAGCCCTTGCAAGTTCTCGGAACTACAACCAAGCCTACTACACTTATTGATTCTATAGCAACTACGGCAACACTTATAACAGAAAAGGTTAAAATTCCTACGCTTGCCGGAATCATTCTTAAAGCATTTAAGAATTGAGGAGATTTTAAGTCGCTTCCTTTTTTAGGCTCCATTCTTACAGTGTAGACCTGCTCGTTAGGAAAAATTATTTTATCTATTATAATATAGCCTCTTGCTCTTTTGAACATAGGCTCGCTTTTTTTAATTTTTACAAACCTGCCGGCAAAGCGTGTATACTCAGGCAAAAACATTCCGTTGGATGCTTTTATTTTTGAAACTAAGCTAAAAAATATTTCATCATTCGGTTTTGTTTCATTTATATCTATATCTGATTCCAATTCAAGAATATATGTAGATTTTGGATTCAAGAAAACTTTTTCGTCCTCGATTGCAGCTGACAATGCAGACGGATTTTCTTCTTGATATGAATTTTGTTCTGCAAGCACCGGTTCAATTGTAATGAAATTTAATAATAAAATTAATAATAAAGATATAAATTTTTTCATCTTAGCATCCTCTGGTTAACTTCTTCTCATTCATTATATAAAAAACATTATTATATTTGTAATTTTTTATTTATATTTATCCGTTTATGACTTGCCGGCTTTATTTAAAATAAAACCGCCATATAAGCTAAAACTTTATCTCTCACTTCCAGAATTTTAGATTCCGGATAATATCTCATTGCATTGTCTCTTTTAGAAAGGTATTCCATTAATTCCGGTAAGTAATAGTGAAATTCGCAATCGATTATTTTCATAATGTTCTCCCTTCTATTCTATAAGAACCTATTATATTATATTATTATATTAAAATATTAAATGAATTTATATACAAACACTTTTAAACAAAATACAGAGGTAAATATAATATGAAAAAAAAGATTATAGCATTAATTTTAATACTTTTAATAGCCGGTTTGGGTATATTTTTCTACAAAACAAACAAAAAAGATACATCAAAAGCCCTCACTTTATACGGTAATATTGAAATTCGCCAAATTGATTTGAGTTTCCTTGCAGGTGGTCAGGTCTCAAAACTTTTAAAAGAAGAGGGAGATAGCGTAAAAAAGGGTGAACTTATTGCGACATTGGATTCAAGAGATTATGAAGCCAACTACAATAAGGCAATCGCTGATGTTGAAAGAACGCTTGCATTAAAA
>CADCOS010000090.1 GCA_902803165.1 uncultured bacterium
ACCAATCAAAACCGGAGAAGTTTTCCAATCCGAGGAAGGTTCATCGGATAATATTTTTAATATAAACGGGTAAGTCAGCGCTACCCCGCACAACTCCAATAAAGCCGCAATAAGAGAAAGCCCTGAATATATAATGAAGGGTTTTCTTTCTTCTTTAAAATATTTAAAAAATTGATTAAAATAATTCAGAATCATATAAAAAATAATACCCTAAACAATTTTGTTCATCACATTTTGTTTATAAAATTTCATTAAATTGTTAAATTGAATATCATTTGCTCCTTTAGAATTTTTATTATACAGATTTTCCCCGAAGAAGTGAGAAAAAATATCAGTAAGTATTAAATTTCTTTGATGATTTTTCACAACTCGTATTTTCCTGTCGTGAGACAATGCCATAATCCATAGCCAAATATCGTCGGCTGTCGGAGCATTTTTTAAGAAAATATCTTTTCTTAAAATTTCGGAAGAAAAACATTTCGGCGGATATAAAACTCCCCCGACACCTGTTAAGAAATTGTCATACCGAGCGGATTCTTCTTTTACGTGTTTTTCCCATTGTTCATAAGGCAATATTGAATTATGTTCACCTACAATTACTCTATGCGCTCTGTGTACATGAATATCTTCAGGGTGCGCGGCATAAGAATAGTAAAGTTTTTCTAACCAATTTGAAGGGTAATAAATATCATCGTCAGCCGTTACTATTATTGAATTAGAAAATTCAGAAAATGCGTAATAAAATTTTGTGTATGATTTTAAATCCTTTACAAATCGTATCTCAAGTCCGTTTTTTATAAATTGTGTAATTTCATACGGAAGGTAGGATATTTCTTCGGAATCTTCATCAAGCCAAAGGATAATTTTGTCAGGCTTAAGTTTTTGATTTAACAATGAATATAATGTTATAGGAAGCTTTGAAAAACGGTCTCTGTAGGATGTCAAAGATAATATTATTGCATTTTCTCTTTTTGTTTCGGTATTAATGCCGCAGTAATCACCGATATTATCAATCTGATACCATATAAAAGGGTTTAAAAGCGGTCTTATATGAAATTTTAAAGGGGCTTTTATCATAAAAACTCCCTTCTGAGTTTATCAATAAGAATACTTTCTTTAGGTGTATTATTTCCTGCTTGCTGTGTTTTTAGTTTTTCAGCCCATTCTAAGATACGCTTTTCTTGTCTTGTAAGTTCAATTGGCGAATCTTTAATATTCAAAAATGCGTAGTAAATTATGAACGGATTTTCTGTATTTGTTTCTGAAACGGCGTTGCTTATAATTTCTCCGTTGATTTTTATTGGTTTGCAATTCGGTGAAAGCAGTTTACATATATTATCATTTATAAAAATATCATAAGCCTTTCCGATGTTAAGATTGAATGTTTCATATAATTCTTTTTTTATTCTGTGATAGCTCATATCGTAGTTTATATTATTCAGATATTCTTCCTGAAGCCTTTTTGTTTCATCTTCCAATTCAAAATTGAATCTGACAGAAAATTTCAAACCTCTTAAAATTCTTGACGGATCGTCAATAAAACTTTTTTTATGCAGAATCCTAAGTTTGCGTGACTTGATATCATCCAATCCGCCAAAAAGATCTGTAATTTCTTCGGTAACAGTATTTTTAGCCATAGCATTTATGGTAAAATCACGTCTTTTTAAATCGCTTGACAGTGCACAGCCAATATTTTTAACAACAGGTAAGTGTCCGTTTCTCGGGTAATCTTCTTCTCTTGTTGAAGCAATATCAATTTCTTTGCCGTTAAAAAGTATTCTAACCGTTCCGAAATCAGGATTTTTTTTGATAATATTTAAACCTTTCGATTCAGCGTATTCAATTGCGTTACCTTCATAACAAAAATCCGTGTCAAAGCTGGTTGTTCCGAGAATTTCGTCTCTGACAACCCCTCCGATGTAATAAAGATTCTTATCTTTTAATGTCATTTTTAGCTTTCTTTTTTGTTATGAATAACAGATGAAATAAGTGAACTTGTTATAAATATCAGGCCTAAAAGTCCTGTAACCACTTCCGGAACTTCTATTTTAGTCGAAACAAACATCAATATTGCCAAAGTTCCGATTGCCCAGTGTGCTCCATGTTCCAAATACAAAAATTGTTTTAGAGTTTTCTTTTCAACTAACATTATTGTCAAAGAGCGGACAAACATAGCACCGATAAATAAACCTATAGTAATAATTATAATATCTTTGCTCAGTGCAAATGCGCCTAATACTCCGTCTAATGAAAATGATGCATCAATCAACTCCAAATACAAAAAGCCTACAATTCCGGAACATTTTACGGTATCTGCGCATAATTTAGCTCTGGCTTCCTGTCGTCTTTCAAGCCATTCCGACAATCCGTCTATAGCTAAATATGTTATAATCCCGTAGGCTCCTGATTTTATTATGTTTAATCTTATTGAAGGTTCAGCGAAATATGTTACCGCAGAAATAGCAATTATTGTTAAAATAGGTGCTATACCTTTTATTTTTGAAAGTTTAACAAGCATTTTTTCTATAGGTTTAAGCCAAAATATTTCCTTTTTAGGATTTGTGAAATAATCAATAAACAGCATTAATAAGAAAGCACCGCCAAAAGTTACAATCGGTGCATGGGTAAGTTCAAGATAATGAGCATATTGATGTACGTCATTGAGTGCCATATTCAAGACATTTGATATATGCAATTTTGCAAATATTGAAACTACTGCAAGAGGGAAGAAAAATCTCATACCAAAAACGGCAATTAGAATACCCCATGTAATGAATCTGTGTCTCCATTTTTTGGACATACCTTCAAGTTTCATAGCATTTACTACTGCATTATCAAATGACAAGCTGACTTCTAATATTGCAAGTACAAATGCGATAAAGACACATTGAAATCCTGTCCCCGCATTTATGTGTTCTCCCCATAAATAGGCAGAGATTAAGCCTAAAATCGTTACTATATATGAACCCTTAAAATATTGAAGCATTTTTACCTCCGTTAAATTAATTTCTTTTTAAATAACTTTCAATAAATCCGTCAATTTCACCGTTCATTACCGAATCAACATTCCCGACTTCAAAACCAGTTCTGTGGTCTTTAACCATTTTATAAGGATGGAAAACATAAGAACGAATTTGGGAGCCGAAATTTATATCATAATTTTCGCCTTTAAGTTCTGCCAATTTTTTTTCATGCTCTCTTTGTCTTATTTCCAAAAGCTTGGATGCAAGCATTTGCATTGCATTTTCTTTGTTTTGCAGCTGAGAACGTTCTTGCTGGCATTTTATTACTATTCCGGTCGGTTTATGCAGAATCCTTACAGCTGTTTCAACTTTATTAACATTTTGTCCGCCTGCACCGCCTGAACGCATAGTATCTATTTCTAAGTCCTCCGGAGGGATTATTATTGTTTTTTCATAGTCGGGAATAATCGGCGAAACTTCGCATGAGGCGAAGCTCGTTTGTCTTTTGCCGTTTGCATTAAAAGGAGAAATTCTCACAAGCCTGTGAACCCCTTTTTCTGCTTTTGCGTAACCGTATGCATACTTACCTGTAATTTTAATTGTGGCGGATTTTATTCCGGCTTCTTCTCCGTCTGACCTATCGACAAGTTCAACTTTCCAACCTCTGTTTTCTGCCCATCTTGTATACATTCTTAATAGCATTTCCGCCCAATCCTGAGCATCGGTACCACCGGCGCCGGCATTAACGCTCAAAAATGCATCAGCCTCGTCATATTCTCCCGAAAGCATTTTTTGTATGTCAAATTTATCAAGTTCTTTTTCAAGTCTTTCCAATGCGGAATTACTTTCGGAAATAAGTTCTTCATCGCCTATTTCTTGTGCCGTTTTAGCATCTTCAAGTATAGATTCCCAGTTTGAAATCATTGAAAGGTTGTCCTTGATTTCACGAACTTGCTGCCCTATTTCACCCGCAAGTTTTTGATTCGTCCAAACCTCGGGTGATTGCAGTTGATTTTCCAAGTCAACTAATTTGTTTTTAAGAGTCCCTTTTGAGTCAAAGATACTCCTTGTTTTTATTTACACGTTCTCTTAATTCATCCGATAACATTTTCAATTAACTCCGTTACCTGTTCATGGATTTTTTCTATACTTTGGGCTGAGTTTATTACTTTTACCCTCTCCGGTTCTTGTTTTGCAATTTCCAAAAAGCCGTTTCTGACTCTTTTAAAGAAATCAATACCGGAAGATTCCATTCTGTCTTTTTCTTTTCCGACTCTTGTCATAGAGGTTTCAATATCAACGTCAAAAATAATTGTTAAATCAGGCTTAATATCGCCTACGGCAATATTATTAAGTTTTTTAATTTGTTCTATATCAAGCCCTCTTCCGTATCCCTGATAAGCGACGGTTGAGTCTGTATGCCTGTCGCAAAGTACAATAATTCCTTGTTCTATTGCGGGTTTAATTATACAATCAACATGCTGCGCTCTGTCTGCCAGAAATAAAAATGATTCACAAGTCGGTGAAACTTCTCCGTCATAATTCAATAAAATTTCTCTTAATTTTACTCCAAGCCCTTTTGCTCCGGGTTCACGGGTTAAAAGAGTTTTATATCCTTTGTCCCTCAAATATTTATCAAGGAGATTTATTTGAGTAGTTTTACCGCAACCGTCAGCGCCTTCAAATGTTATAAAAAAGCCTTTTGACATTTTCTCCCTCACTTTTAAAATAATTTTATTAAAAATAGAAGGATTTATCAACATTCCCCGTTTATCTGTGATTTAAGCCGGAAAGCAGTGTCAGTGCAATAGATGGCATTTGATTCGCCGTGGAAAGTAAGGTGGCGCATGCTTGTTGCAAAATTTGATAGCGGATAAGCTCACTCGAAACTTTTGCTATATCTGCATCTCTTATTGTTGACAAAGAAGATGTCAGGTTTTCGGATGTTATTTCATTTGCTTCAAAAGCATATTCCAAACGGTTTTGTGACGCCCCGATTCTTACCTGATAGTTTGTAAGTGAATTTAGCATACCGTCAATTCTGTCAAGGACGGAAGAATCTGTAATATTTAAATCGTCAACAGAATCAATTCGTTCGTAATTCAGGGCGGTATTGACTCCTATTCTTGAACTTTCAGAAGAATCGACTCCGACTTGAATATTAATAATTCTTTCATCACCGTTATCAGGGATGAAAATCTTTATTCCGTTAAAATCTGTACTGTCATAAATTCTGTTAATTTCATCCAGTCTTGCTTGAATTTCGGATTTTATTGCATTAACAGAATCTTCTCCGTACGTGCCGTTGCAGGCTTGTTGGCATAAATCTCTAATTCGTGATGTGTGCTGTATAAGTAATTCTGCATTGCTGCTTGCTGTCTCCAGCATATCATTCCCGATAGAGATATTATCTTGTGCAACATTCAGAGAACTCAATTTTGATTCCATATTTTTCATTATGGCAAAATTTGCAGGATTATCTTTAGCGCTGTTAATTTTGCAGCCTGTAGTTAGCTGCATTATACAGTTGTTGATGCCGTTTGTAGCTTTATTCAAATGTTTTTGCACCATTTGAGCTGTGCTATTTGTTCGCAGGCTAATCATTTCTACATATCCTTATGCGGTAAAAGGCTTCTATCGGCTGATTATGCTCTGAATAAATCCTTTAAGAGCATACCTGCTATTTTAATTCCACATTTTGGATAGGTTATAACGAAATATTTACAATGCTTAACAAATTTTGCATGTAAAAATACCGGAATGTATTTAAATTAAATGTCTTCCGAAAAGTATTATACCGACAAGAATACTAATTAAGGATGCAAACATTACGGCGCCGGCTGAAATATCTTTTGCCATACCGACCATTTTAGAGTATTTGTTATGATAAACAGAATCCAGAGCAAATTCTATTGCGGTATTAAGCATTTCGGAAACTATTACAATCGCTATTGCAAAAAGAGCAATACAATATTCAATAGCCGAAAATTTTAAAATATATGCAAAAAGTATTACAAAAAATGCGATTACAAGATGTATTCTTATGTTCATTTCGCTTCTGAAAACGAGTCGAAAACCTTTTCTTGCATTTCTGAATGTTTTATTAAAACCTTGTGCTTTAAATTTTGTCATAATTAATACTCTCCAGCGCTTTTTTTTGTTCGGATATAACAAAATTGTATTCTTCTTCGTCTTGATGGTCAAATCCTAAAAGATGCATAAGTCCATGACTTATAAGGAAATATAATTCCTGTTCTTTATTCGCAGAGCCGCTTACATCCCTGTTTACGCCTTCCATAACTTTGTCCAATGCTATAACAATTTCACCCAAATTAATATCACCGTCAAATACAAATCTGTTTTCATCGTCCGCAAATATGGCAAAAGTGATAATATCGGCGGGATAATCTTTATTTCTGTAATCTCTGTTTAATTCATGGGTTTTATCGGAATCGCAAAAGACGATATCAAGTGTAATTGAGTCATATTCATAGCCTTTAAGGCAAGAATCCTGTTTTAAATTTTTAATATAAAATTCTAATAATTTTACGGTTTTTTTTATGACATCTTTTTCATTTATATTCCAGGAAGGAAAAATATTTTCCGTAAAAACGTTAATTGCTGTCATTTTTCTTGCTTTCAAGTTCTTTTATTTTTGATTCCAAATCACTGTCTAAAACGGCAGGAACTATTCCGATGTTTTCTGTTGCTTCGTTATTTTCTTCATCGTGTTGTTTATTTTTATCAAGTTCCTGTACCAAATCATTATGATATTTAATTCTCTTGTGGTGCATTCCTCTTAACATTCTTGAAAAAGTTTCCGAAATAGTTTTTAAATCTTTCAGTGTGAGCGGAGAATCTTCAAGCTGTCCGTCATTTAAGCGTTCTTTTATAATTTTTTGTATTATAGAATCAATTTCTTCGTTAGTAGGATTCTTTGCAGCTCTTACGGCTGATTCTACAGCATCAGCAATCATAAGTATTGCTGTTTCTTTCATATTAGGTTTTGGTCCCGGATAACGGAATTGTTCCTCTTTTACGTTATCAGCGCCTTCTTCTTTGAGTGCTTCATTATAGAAGTAGCTTACAAGACTTGTTCCGTGATGCTGTAATATAAAGTTATGAATAATTTGCGGTAAATGATATTCTTTAGCTAATTCCACACCGTCTTTAGGATGAGCGGTGATTAACATTTTACTGAATCTTGGGGTGCAAGTTTTGTGTGGATTTTCAATGCCGTAAAAAGACTGATTTTCGACAAAAAACATAGGCCGTAGAAGTTTTCCGATATCATGATACATTGTGCCGACTCTGCCCAAAACGGGATTTGCACCTATTGCTTCCGCGGCTGCTTCAACAAGCTGTGATACAATTAAGCTGTGATTATAGGTTCCCGGTGCATCTTGCAGCAGTCTTTTTAACAGCTTGCTGTCAGCAAGTTCTGCCAATCCGTATGGAGTCATAATTCCAAAAGTATTTTCAATAATCGGCAGTACGCCCAATAAAAATACACCGCTTATTACAAAACAGTTAAGAACAATGTAGCCCAAATCTTTAAGGATTAAGAGATTGTCAATATCCATCATATATTTTTCAAGGAAATAAATTCCGCCGACAATAAGAAGTCCTGCTAAAGATATTTTTAAGCTTATAATTAATAAGTCCGAACGTTTTGAAAATTTAAGGTTTGATACTGCGGTCATAACAACAGTGTTTAAAAGCATATATGAAACGATTACTTCTGTTGAATAATGCATTCCTGCAGAAAGCAGGGCTAACATTATAGTTGAAGCAAAAAACGCATTTCTCGGAGTGGTAAATATTGATAACAAAATAGTGTAAGCAGGTATCGGCAGGATATACGGAGAAAATCCCGTCGGCAAAAGTGTTGCTATAAATGAAAGCAATAGTGTAAATGAAGCCATTATTGTCAGGTGTCGTGAATTATAATACGGCTTTTCAAAATTCTTTTCATACTGTAAAAATACAAATGTAAAAAATGAAACAAGAACGAAAATTCCAAAAATGCCGCCAAAATTAACTTCTAGCACGTTATATCCCGCGGCTCTTAATGCATCGCTTTTCAGCTTTGTAACAGGTTCGCCTTCAAATACGATTTTTTGACCTTTTTTAAATACAACCTCATAAGGTTTTACCGCATTTTGTGCGTTCTTTTTTGCTATTTCCGTGGCAAATTCATCTACAACAAGATTAGGAACGATTACTTGGTTTAATATTCCTATGATTAAATTGCTTTGATATCTTGGGATATTGTTCGGAATATTTTTTCGTATGATTGTGTTTACATTATTGTTTTCAAAATCTTTAGAAGAAATTCCCGTATTTAAAACTGATGCGAGTACTACTTGAGCTTTTTCAAACATAAGCTGTAAATCGCTATCTCCGGCTTTTAAAAGATAGTCAATAAGTCCCCGTTTTTCATAATCTTCATTAAATAAGATATTCAGTTCATCTTTTTTTACGCTGTCGGAAGAATCTTTCTCACGTATTTTAATTACCGAGTTCCTTAACGTCAGTAAATTCGTTGTAATAAATTCATCTTCAGCCTGCGTTAAAATCGGTTCTACTGATTGTGCAACTTCTTTTTTATGTAAATCGGTTTTCTTTGTATCAATAACTTTTATATCTTTTTGCGCGATAATATCTCTTTTGCTGATACCGTTTTCAATTACTTTTTGGAAAAAGTAATTTTGTGAAGAAATTGAAATTGTTACAAAAAAAGTAAAAATAATGAAACAAAAGGTGTTTCTAAATTTTTTGGATGATATAAAATCTAAGAATTTTTCCATTATATAAACCTCAGTTGTTATTTTTTTTGTTTTACTACAAACCCGCATTTTGTACAAGCGAGTACTTCTCCGGTACTATCTACAGGCATGAAATTGTGTTCGCAGTTTAAAGCTTCGTCAGCATCACTATAAACCGGTTTAGTCGGATTGATTTCTTTAGATTGGCGTTTATTCAGCCATTTTATAAAGATTTCTAAAATGTACATATCACTATATTCTGAACCCGCACGGCAAGAAATAACTCAAAGGCTTAACTTCAAGCGAGCCAAGGTTCTCTGTTATTACAACAACCTCTTCATCATCTTTTTGGAATTCAAACATAACCTGTCTGCATGCTCCGCAAGGATAACATGAATCAGAATTAGGAGAATATATTGCAACAGCAAGTATTTCTCTTTCTCCTTCGGATACGGCTTTAAATATTGCACATCTTTCTGCGCATATTGTCATTCCGAAGGAAGAATTTTCGACATTACAACCTTTGTAAATTTTGCCGCTTGATGCTAATACAGCCGCACCTACCGCAAATCTCGAGAATGGAGAATACGAATTTTGAGAAGCATCTTTGGCGTTATCCATAAGTAATTTGTAGTCTATATTCATAGTAATTATAATAATATATTATTTGGGATTCTTGTAATCCCTTAGTTGGTTGATTTTAAACTTCTTATAATAATTTAAAAACTTTTAGGAGACTTTTTTTTTATTTTGTCATAGAATAAAAATACTTAGGAGAGGTTATTTTGGGTAAAATCGTATCACAAAGCGAAATCGTAAAAATTGTACGTGAAGGTCAAAAAAGCGGAAAAAGCTTTGCTGCAACAAATGGTTGCTTTGATATTCTTCACGTAGGGCATGCTATTTATTTGAGTAAAACAAAAGAATTGGCAGATTATTCTATTGTAATGTTAAATTCAGACAGTTCCGTTAAGTTAATAAAAGGTCCGCAAAGACCAATAAATAATGAAAATGACAGAGCCGAATTGTTAACATTTTTGAATTGTGTCGATTATGTGGTATTATTTGAGGAAAAGTCACCGGCAAAACTTTTGGAGGAAATTAAACCTGATATTTATACAAAGGGTGCGGACTATACACTTGAAACTTTGCCGGAGAGAGACACCGTATTAAAAAATAATATTAAAGTTGAGTTTATAGATTTTGTTCAGGGAAAATCAACTACAAATGTTATAAACAGAATTAATAAGAATTAATATAAAGGAGTTTTATTATGAAGACTTTCACATTGGAACAAATTGCACAAATTACAGGCGGGATGCTTACAAAAGTTAAAGATGCAGCAATAACAAAAATTGCGCCGCCGCTTTTGGCTGATGAGAGTACACTGGCGCTTGCTCTTGGAGAAGATGAAATTGCAAACTTGGCTAATACAAAAGCTCTCGCAGCACTTGTTCCTTTGGGAGTTAATATAGACGGTTTCACAACGATTGAAGTTGAAAGACCAAGATTGGCAATGATGAAATTAATAACAATGTTTTATGAAGAACCTGTTGTAAATTCAGGAATTCATCCTTCTGCAGTTATTGCTTCAACAGCAAAGATTGGTCAAAATGTTTCTTTGGGTGCTAACGTAGTTATTGGTGAACATGCAGTTATTGGTGATAATACCAAAATTTTGGCGAATGGTTATGTAGGAAACGGCGCAGAAGTCGGAGCCGACTGTTTCTTCCATCCGGGTGTAAATATAGGTGACAGAGTGAAAGTAGGTAATAAAGTTATTTTACACCATGGTGTTTCGCTTGGCGCTGACGGATTCAGTTTTGTTACGGAAAATCCGAATAATATTGAGCAAGCTCGTAAAGACGGTGAAATTAAAGATGCAGACGTTGAACAAGTTATATTCAAAATCCCTTCAATAGGTTCAGTTGTCATCGGAAATAACGTTGAAATAGGTGCAAATACTTGTATTGACAGAGGTACTATAGAAAATACAATTGTCGGCGATAATACAAAGATTGATAACCTTGTTATGATTGGTCACAATTGCCGAATCGGAAAAGGTTGTATGATAGTATCACAAGTGGGTATCGCAGGAAGTTGTGTAATCGGTGATAGAGTTGTTATTGCAGGTCAAGCAGGTTTGGCTGATCATATTTCAATAGGCGATGATACTATTATTGCAGCTCAAGCAGGTGTTTCAAAGAGTTTCCCTGCTAAGTCAATAGTTGTAGGTTCTCCGGCAATGCCAAGAAAAGAATTTATCAAACAACTTAAAATAATGAAAGATGCGGGCGATTTAATCGGTAAATTCAGAAAATATGAACCGCTTTTAAAGTCGTTTGAAGAAGGGGTAAATGAAAACGCAAGTGATATGGCTAAATTGTAGGAGGTTAAAGGCAAAACATTTCTTAGGGCCTTAGTGCCTTAGTATCATATTGCCTTCAGTAAAAATGGTTACAATAAAAAAAGAAATTGAAACAGCGGGCAATACCCTTATGAAGAATAAATTTTGCGAGGTTGTTATAAAACCGTCGCGAGGCGGTAAGCTACGTATATTTTCAAAAGGTTCCGAGCTCCCGTTTAATGCGGAAATAGACAATTTATGTTCTACGGATCATTGCGTAACTTTATGCAGTAAAGATCAACGTACACTTTTGGGAGATTATAAGTATAAAGCAATGCTTTGCGAGCATTTTATGGCTGCCTGTGCAATTTGCAAAATTGATTCTTTGGATATATATCTTTCGGAAACTGAATTTCCAATATTTGACGGAAGTGCTAAAGAATGGGTAAGATTGTTTCAGGAAGCAGGTATAGACGGTAAAAATAATGATTTATATACAGTGTCCGAACCGGTATATTATTTAAACGGAAAAACGAGCCTTGTAATTTTGCCGGATAAAGAATTAAATATAACGTATTCCGTAAATTATGACCATCCAGATTTGACTAAAAAATGGGTGAGTGTTGATTTAAAAAATATGGAAGAAATCATAGAAGCGCGGACTTTCGGATTTTATAAGGACTTGAAAAAATATCAAGCATTAGGGTTTGCAAAAGGTGTGACAATCGACAATACAGTCGGACTAAAAGATGTTGGCTATACAACAGAACTTCGTTCAGAGAATGAACCGATTAAGCATAAAATTTTGGATTTATTTGGTGACTTGTATTTAACGGGAGTTTCTCCGTTAAACATGCGGGCGCAAATTTTAGTAAAAGAAGCAGGCCATGCCGTACATACCAAAGTTGCTAAAGAACTTAAAAATAAGCTTGTTAAGATATAATTGTTTATTTAGCTTTGCATGGCTAGTTGAGGTGTTTTGAAATCTTCAGCACTGCCGCCCGACCAAATGATACGTGCGTAGCCAATGGGGAATCATTAATCTTGGCTGAACTCTTCGAGGTGGCTGGTAGTCAAGTTTAAAGCCTGTAGTCTTTAGCACTGCCGCCCGACCAAATACAACGTGCGTAGCTAAGGGGGAATTATTAATCTTGGCTGAACTCTTCGAGGGCGGCAAGTAGTTTGTTTTTTGTTTAGTAGTCTTTAGCACTGCCGCCCGACCAAATATTACGTGCGTAGCCAATGGGAAATCATTAATCTTGGCTGAACTCTTCGAGGGTGGCTGGTAGTCAAGTTTAAAGCCTGTAGTCTTTAGCACTGCCGCCCGACCAAATATTACGTGCGTAGCACCAAAAAAAAGCTTGAGATTGAGTCTCAAGCGGTAAAAGGGAAAAGGGATTAATAATATTTAAGGATTTATAAATTTTTTCATAGCGTGTCAAACATGGCTGTAAA
>CADCOS010000091.1 GCA_902803165.1 uncultured bacterium
GTAGTAAACATTTCGGTGTTTTCTCTTTCTTTGCCCAAGATTTCTTTCTCTTTACCTCCGAAATAAAGAGAAAGAAATCTTGAAATTAAATAATTAGTAACTTTTTAAAATAAATGCACCGAAATATATATTTCGGTGCATATAATTGACCATTGGATTAATATTTTATGAAAAATTTACACCATTTGATTGATGTTAGCAATAATAATATATAATACACTACTAGAGTAGACTATTAGGGTAGGGAAACTATACCCGTATAAGACAGACTTGGTAAGAATATAAAAACAGGAGAGCTTTGAGGTGCAGCTTTCAAGCTTAAATACAACATTAATGCGTATTAGCATGATTGAGCGAGAGTTTCAATCACTCGGTTCCTATGCTCAAATTCAAAAACCGGAAGCTGAATTTCAAAAGATTCTTGATAAGAAAATTGATAACAAACAAAGCGTTAATTCTGTTTCAAGAGAAGAAATAAATAATTTGATATCCAAATATTCGAATAAAACAGGACTGGATGAAGATTTCGTAAAAGCGGTTATCAATCAGGAATCTGGTTTTAACCCTAATGCTACTTCTAAATGCGGTGCAATGGGTTTAATGCAATTAATGCCTTCTACTGCACAAGGTTTGGGCGTAACTAATGCTTATGACGCGGAACAAAATATTGAAGGCGGAACAAAATACCTAAAAGGACTTATGGACAGATTTAATAATGATAAATCGCTTGCACTTGCGGCATATAATGCAGGTCCGAATGCCGTTAAAAAATACGGCGGAATTCCTCCTTATGCCGAAACACAAAATTATGTGAAAAATATTTTGAGCAAATATGACAAAATGAAAGGAGAGAGCTAATGATAGTCAGAGGTCTTGAATCAGCAGCCAAAGGCATGCTCGCTCTTATGGATATGAACGATAATACGGCTAATAATATTTCAAACGTTAATACCGTAGGTTTCAAGCGTGGTGCGTTGAGATTTAAAGATGTTCTTGAATCGGCTGTTTATTCGCAGCAAGGTTCGATTTTGAGAAACGGTACAACCAGATATTTAGGTGATTTGAGTGTAGGTTCTCAATCTTTAACCCTGACACATGATTTTTCTCAGGGTGCTTTGGAAAAAACAGGTAACAAGTTTGATGTTGCAATTGAAGGCGACGGTTTCTTTAAAATCCAAGATGTTGACGGAAATGTTTCATACACAAGAAACGGTTCATTTTTAACAAACCACGAAGATTACTTAATAACAAAGCAAGGTGAATACGTTCTGGATGTTAACAATCGTCGTATAAGAATGATTCCTGAAGATTTTGATCCGGAGATGGTTCGAGACAAAATGGAAATTATTATCGGTGAAAGCGGTAACATTGAAATGAATTCTTATACCCAAAAAATTCCTATGCAGACAATAGGTATTTTTGATTTTTCGGATAAAGAAGATTTGTTTGAAATCGGAGATGCAAAATTTATTCCGAGAGATATTGAAAACAATCCTGAGTTGAGAGCTGAAAAATTCAGTGTACAGCAGGGAATGTTAGAACTTTCAAATTCAAATGTAATAAGGGAAATGATTAATACTATAAACACTTCCCGAAATTACGAATCACTTACAAAAGTTGTAAGCACAAACAATGACTTGTTAAGAACGGCAGTTTCGGTCGGAAGATTGAGAACATAAAAACATTAATTTAACAAAACCAAGACTTTAAAAACGAGAGAGGATAAATAAATGTTAAGAGCATTAACAACAGCAGCAACAGGTATGATAGCACAACAAAATTACCTTGATGTTATTGCGCACAACGTAGCCAACGTTAATACAACGGGTTATAAAAAGACAAGAATTGAGTTTCAAGACTTGCTTTCACAAGCTCAAAGAACTCCGGGCGCATTGATGAATCAAGGAACATACCAGCCTGTAGGTATAGAAATCGGTCTCGGTGTAAAAACTGCAGCCACAACAAGGGTATTTACTCAAGGTGTTGCAATTTCTACCGGAAGACAACTTGATATAGAAATTGAAGGAGAAGGTTTCTTGCAGGTTATGAAAGAAGACGGTTCTCTTGCATATACTCGTGACGGCTGTTTGCAAGTTGACTCACTCGGTCAGTTATGTACTAATGACGGACTTTTAATTCAACCGTCAGTTTCAATCCCGCGTGACGCAACGGAAATTACAATTACTCAAGACGGTAATATTTCCGTAACACTTCCGGGACAAACACAACAATCAATCGTAGGTTCTTTGCAATTGGTTAAATTCCAAAACCCTTCAGGTTTGTTGTCAATAGGACATAACTTGTACAAAGAAACTCAAGCTTCAGGAAATCCTGTACAGGATACTCCGGGACAAAACGGCTTAGGTTTAATTCAACAAGGTATGTTAGAAGGTTCTAATATCCAAATCGTTGATGAACTCGTAGGTTTAATCAAAGCAGAAAGAGCTTTTGAATCAAATTCAAGATTGATTAATTCTTCAAACAATATACTTCAATTAACTAACAATATGGTATAAAAATCGGGCAGGTAATTAAGTGATTAAAAAGTTTTTAACGACAGCATTAATAATGACGGTAAGCATTTTGGGCGTAAGCGCTCAAACTGTTACTTCTGCTGAAGTTAAAAGCCAAATTTCAAAACAGCTCGTAAATTCTTATAAAAAATTTACTGATGCTGATGTAGAAGTTAAAATCACTGCAACACCGTTTGCACAGATGCAGTTACCGGACGGAAAAATTACTTACAAAATAGTTCAAGGCGGGGAAAGAATTACTCCTCGTGATATCAAAAGAGTTGATGTATATGTCAATAATGCTTTTGTAAGAACACTCAACCTTCCGGCTCAAACAGCGGTATACAAGGATGTTTTGGTTGCAGTGGATTTTATAAACAGAGATCAGGCAATAACCAAGGAAACAACCGAAGTTAAAAGGCTTGACGTTTCGCAAAAATTTGATTATGTATTGACTGAAAAAGTTTTGGGCAAAGAAATAACAGCAAAGAAAGGGTTTCAAAAAGGAGAAATCATAGACAAAAGATTTGTAAAAATGAGACCTGATGTTGCAAGAAATGAAGGTGTCAGAATATTCTTCGTTTCAAACGGAGCAGTAATGATTACAATAGACGGAACTGCAATGGCTGACGGAATGAACGGAGATTATGTAAATGTTGAAAACAAAAACTATAAAAAAGTTTATACAGGGAAAGTAATCGGAGAGAACAGGGTTCTCGTTAATATATAGGAAGGAGGAAAGTTAATAAGAGAAAAGTTAATAAGTTAATAAGAAAATTTAAATCACTTATTCGCTTATTCGCCTATTCACTTATTCACTTAAAAATATGAAAAAGTTATTTACAACAATATTAATTTTAATGAGTTTTATAAGTTGGACAATACCTGCCCATGCAATACAAGCAAAAGTTCGTATTATGGACATAACGCACATTAAAGGAGTGAGAGAAAATCAACTTGTAGGTTACGGCGTTGTTGTAGGTCTTCCGGGAACAGGCGACAACTCTCGTTCAACACAGATTACCAATAAAATGCTATTAAGAAATCTAGGCACTGTAATTGAACAAGAAAACTACATCCAAAAAGGTGCATCGGCAGCAGTTATTGTAACAGCAACAGTTCCTCCTTTTTCAAAGAACGGGGACAAAATTGATGTAACGGTTTCTGCTATAGCGGATGCTAAGAGCCTTGAAGGCGGCGTTCTTGTTCAAACTATTTTAAAAGCGCCTAACGGTGAAGCGGTAGCTGTAGCTCAAGGACCTTTAACCGTAGGCGGTATCAATAAAATTGCGGGCGGTTCATCAGCAAGAACCGCAATAACAACATCAGGAAGAATTCCTGGCGGTGCGATTATTGAACGTGATATTTATACAGAAATCGGTGATGAAGACTCAATCACATTGTGTTTGGATAAATCAGATTACACTCTTGTTTCAAGAATAGCGCAAACGGTATCTCAGCTTGCACCTGCGCACGCCGTTGACGGAAGTTCCGTTCGTGTAACAATTCCACCGAGATTTGTAAACGACAGAGTAACTTTTGTATCACTTCTTGAAAATTTAGAGGTGTCTCCTACTTTAGAAAAAGCAAAAGTTGTTGTAAACGAAAGAACAGGCACGGTTGTAATCGGAGCTGACGTAAAACTCTTACCGGCAGCAGTTGCTCACGGTAATATTACGGTGACTGTTTCAACGACAAACGATGTTTCTCAACCGAACAGTTTTGCTCAAGGAGCAACAGTAGGATTTGAAAACTCGGATATACAAATTAATAAAGCTCCGGGAAGCTTGGTTCACATGCCGGCTAACAGTAATCTGAACGATTTGGTTTCGGCGCTTAATGCAATCGGTGTCGCTCCGATTGATTTAATTTCAATACTTCAGGCACTTAAAAAATCAGGCAGCTTGCAAGCGGAATTAATTGTAATTTAAGGATATAAATATGAACTTTTCAACACCTACAATAGATTTAATAAAACATGATTTAAACACCGCTCAAACGGTTAATGCGGATCAGGTTTTGTATAACAGAATAAAAGAATCCGGTGATTCTAAAGCACAATTAAGAAAAGCTGCGGAAGAATTTGAATCTATTTTTATTACAAAAATGCTTCAAAAAATGGATTCAACGGTAGACCGTTCAAACAGTTTGTTCGGAGAAAAATCGCCTTATGTCGATACGTTTAAATCAATTGTATTTCAACAAATGGGCCATGATTTGGCAAGCAATCCGAGAACATCCTTCGGATTTGCAGATCAGATTTACAGACAAATGGAAAAATATGTACAATAAAAAGATACTAAGAAGGTAAAAATGAGAGTAGAACAAAATAACAGCGTACAAACATTTTCGGCATTAAACGCATTTAAGACAAATAAAAATGTTACAAGACCTCAGGAAAGAGAAGAAAATTCGGTTGTTGATAACACGCCTTCGGGAACAAAAGCCGCGCCGAAGAGTATTCTTGAAAGGGTTGATGCTGAAGACATCAGAAAATGTGCAAGCTATGTAGGTGAAAACAACATAACTGACGAAGATATTAAATATGGTCTTATATATGGCAGAAGTATAATCGCAGAGTGGTTATGCTAATAAAAGTAGTCAATTGGTAATACAGCCAAATGCTCGGGAGGAGACAAATGAAAAAACTGTTTACAACGATAATAGCAATAATAGCGCTGACAACGATAAGCGTACATGCCGAATCATTGTTTACGCTTGGCGCAACGCAGCATTATCAAGGCGTTCCGCGTTCACTGTTCGGCGGTGTTCAAGCACGTCAAATAGGTGATTTAATCTCGATTATAATGAGTGAAAATATTTCCGTAAACGACAACCTTTCGTATTCTTCGCAAAAAGAATCTAATACTACGGACACTTTTACTTCATATCTGAAAAATTGGTTACATCTTTCACCGCTTAAAAGTGCTGACGGTTACGGCGGTTCTAATGAAGTCACAAATTCCGCAACAGGTTCACGTGCTATGTCATTGGGAGACAGAGTCGCTGTTCAGGTTATACAACAGCTGCCGAACGGCAACTTAAATGTGCAAGGTAAAAAAACTATCGTTAACGGTAATGAACGTATGGATTTTATTATAACAGGTGTGGTTGATCCGAGATGGCTTAATGAAAACGGGGAAATATATTCATATCGTGTGGCAAATCTTCAATTCGCACTGTCAGGCAGAGGTGCAATCTCCAGAAGCCAGAACGAAGGTATATTCAACAGATTTATCAAGTATCTGTTCTAATAACTTGAAAACCCTTGTCCTTCCGGGGATAGGATGCTAAAGGCGGGCAAGGGTGTGGTAATTGAAATTAATAAAAAAGGATTTTTATGGACGAAATTCTATTTAGAAAACTTGTAACAGCAATAGATAAAGAAATCGCTGCTTATGAAAAATTAAAAGAACTTTTTGAAGAAAAAAAAGAACTTCTTAAAAGGGCAAAATCAGGAGACCTGAATGAACTTGATAACAGAATCATTGCTCAAAATAATGCAATTGTTAAGCTGAACAAATCAAGGCAAAAACTTTCTGTTGAAACAACAGGTAAAAACTGTACTATGACAGAGTTTATAGAACTTTTGGAGGATACTGATACCGAACAAAAAGAAGAACTTTTGTTAAGAAAAGTAAAGATTTGTAAAATTTCTGATGAATTAGTGTTACTAAATAATCAAAATGTGGAATTATTAAAACATGGCATTATAATTACCAACAAGATGTTGGAAACAATTGTAGATGCGTTCGCTCCACAAGGAAGTAATTATAACGGAGCAGGCAAAACGGATTCACACGACTTAGACATGTGGACTGTAAACGAAGAAATATAAAGCGGCTCAGCGTTGCAGAAGCTTGGCAGCTTGGGATAAAACCCGAAGAATGAAATGAAACAGAGGTAAACAATGGTTAGCTTATTTTCATCACTAAACATAGCATCAAATGCACTTTCGGTAAACGAATCAGCAATCAGCGTTGTATCACATAACGTTGCTAATATGAATACCGAAGGTTACTCAAAGCAGAGAGTAAACCTTGCTACAAGAAATATTGCAGGCACTATCGGCGATAATGTAAATGCGCAGGTTCGTTCAAACGGCGGTGTAATGATTGCTAACGTTATGAGATATAATAACGACTACCTTAACAATTATTATCGTACTCAGGTTTCGGAATTAAACAAATACCAAGCTCAACTTGACGGACTGGGCGATCTTGCAGATGTATTTAATGACTTGGATGGTGAAGGTATTGACGGTGCTTTAGGTAAATTTTATGATTCATTAAATAATTTACAGGAATATCCTGCAAGTTCAACAGCAAGAATTAACTTTATTGAAACAGCTAAGTCTCTGGCTGCTGTATTAAATTCAAAAAGTGTTCAGCTTGATCAGCTTAATTCTAAGGCTTTAGGAGATGGCGAATCAACGGATGCACTTGAAAAATCTGAAATTTTTACAAAAATAGGTGCATTTAATGATAAACTTGAAGAGCTTGCAGAAGTCAACAAAGCTCTCCAAGTAACACAAACAGGTACATTGACCGCAAACAACTTACTTGATAAGAGAGATTTAATTCTTAATGATATCGCTGAATATATTGATATACAAGTTAAAGAAAATCCTAACGGTTCTGTAACTTTATATTCAGGTGATGACGCACTTGTTAAAGGTTCTGTTGTAACAGGCAAATTGAGTATTGAACCGACCAAGACATATTGCTTGAACAACGGACTTACATACACTCCGGAATACTGGATTGATGCGGCAGGAAATAGGAGAACGGAAAAAGCTGTAGTAAGTATAGTAAATTCAAGCGGTAATGTAGTAAAAGGTGATACAAACGGTGATATTACAGGCGGTTCACTCGGCGGACTTCTTCATTCGGGAGATTTAAACGCTGACGGTATGAATCCCGGTAAAGCTCAAGCTGCTTTAAATTTAATTGCATCAGAAGTAGCAGATATGTTTAATACACTCAACAAAAGGGAAAACGCATTTTATATAAATCCTAACGATACATCAAAATTGTATTACGAAACGGATGCATCAGGAAATATCACTAATGGCGGAAACAATGCGGATATTTTCACAACACAAACAGGTACAGGAACAATAACTGCAGGTAATATCTCAGTAAACCCTGATTTACTTACAGATGACGGATGTTGGAAAATTGCATGCGCATACTTCCGTGACAGTGAAAATTTTGACGAAAATGCAATCGGTAATGCTCAAAACGTAGGTAACTCTTTTATTGATCCGAGCGGTAATCCTATCGGTTCATTCTTGGGTACAAGAAGCGAAAAAAGAGCTAACTTAAACGGACAATCTTTGGAAGATTATTACACAGGACTTGTCGGTAAAATTGCGGCAGGCGGAAGCAATGCTCAAAACATGGTAGATACTCAACAAGGGATTGTTGATTCTCTATATAACCAAATTAAATCGAATAACAGCGTAGATTTAAATGAAGAACTTGTTGATTTGGTTAAATACCAAACAGCTTATGCAGCTTCAGCTCAAGTATTTAATGTGGTTAATAATTGTTTGGATACTTTAATGACACTAGGAAGGTAATTAAAATTATGGTTCAAAGAATTTCAACAGCAACAAGATATGCCCAATTGGTAGCAGATATGCAAATGAATCAGTTTAACTATAACAAGTTAACTGCTCAATTATCTTCTGGTAAAAAACTTACAAGCATTTCTGATGATCCTATTGCTTCTGTAAATGTGTTAAATACAAACAGACAGTTAGGAAGAATTGAAACATATCAGGAAAATGTCGGTCTTGCAACTTCCGAATTATCTGCATTAGACGATTATATGGAACTTGCGAGAGGATATTTGCAAACTGCTTGGGATAAAGCTGTTCAAGCGAACAATCTTACATACAACGGAGATTCATTAAAAGCCATTAAAACGGAAATTGATGAAATTACTAAAACTATGGTTGATTTGGCAAATTCTGAATACGATGACAACTATATTTTTGCAGGTGCTAATACAAAATTAGTTCCTTATGAATTGGGAGAAGACGGTTATATTACATATCACGGAACAAAGATGGATAATCCTGATTACATACGTCAAACAGAAGTTGCAGACGGAGTATTTGAAGTTATAAACACAACAGGTGACAGAGTTTTCGGATATTTTACACAAGAAGAAGTCTCTCGTGATTCCAACGGAGAGATTGTTACATTGAATCCTGATGACAATAAATATTATTATGAAGACGGAACAGAATGTACCGATACCAATATAACAACTCAAATGGAAGACAAAGCCGTAGGTGTTATGGGTGCTTTAAGACAACTCAGCAACGGTCTTGAAAAAATGATAAACGGAAATACCTCCGAAGGTTATGACGAAATCCATGCTACATTGGACATGTTTGCGGATGCTCATACAAATATTCTTAATCAGCAAACAAAATTCGGCGGTGTATATAACAGAATGGAGATGACAACTTCCACACTTGAGACAACAGGTGATAATTTGACATCTTATCTTACGGATTTGAATTCAATTGATTATCCTTCCGCAATTACTCAATGGTTGAATGCTCAATATGCATATCAAGCAAGCTTGCAAGTAGCAGCTTCTTCAATGAATATGAGTCTTTTGAATTATCTGTAAATTTAAAAATATATAACTAAGAGGGTTTTCAAGGACAGAAAACCCTCCAAAACAAAAATAGTCTACAATTTTTATATACTTACCATTTTAAGGACAGGGAATCTGTTCTTTTTTTTTATTTTATATTCGGGAACACATAAATTGTTCCGTCACTGTCACGCCATTTCAGCCAGCCGGTTTTAGGAGTTTTATCCAAGTCCATAGCCGAAACCAGCGCCCAATTGCCGCTTATTTTCGTCAATTTAATCTTCTGCACATGATTAAGCTTGGATAGTGATTGCGACAAGTCTTCGTTTTTAGCGTGTAAAGTATAAGTATTTTCAGGTGCATCTTTTAAAATACGAATTCCGTATTTTCTGCCGTACATATTATAGAAATTCATCCATGGCAAAAATTGCATCCTGTCAGCTGTTTGTGTCCATCCTTTTAAATTATTTTTTCTGTCATACAGGATTTCAACCCAGCCGTCCTCATCAATATCAGTTACATAAAGAAATCCGAGTTGTTTTTCATTTATCAAAAGTGCAAAACTTCCTTCAGGCATTGTCTCTTTTTTATATGAAAATTCTATTGTCTTTATAATTTCAGAATTTTTATCAGCGGCTTCATAAAGTGTCAACTCCTTGTCTGTTTGGTAAACTCCCATTGCGTTATTCGGAACGGATTCCACGTAATAAGGTGCTGTATCCGCATAAACTGCCGGTATAATTAACATAGACAATATTATTAAAATCTTTTTCATTTAACTTTCCCCTCAATAAGAACATTTTACATTTCATATAACGAAAAGACAATATTTTTTGTTCAAATAAATTGAAAAGAATCAAAAAATATGCAATAATATAATTACTTTATATAGGTGTTTATTTTGTTCCTACATTTTTAATTAAAAGGGAGAGTAAGCTCTATAGTTTTTGAAGTATACCCGCCGATAACAAATCGCCAGCGGGAAACGGATACTCTGAGGCACTCACCCACCTGCTGAGTAGGCAGGTAACAAAATCGCACTTATATAAAGTTTTTTATTTAAGATTTAATCTTATAAATTTACATGATAAAATTATTTTATAAATTGAATTAGAGAAGAGGCAGCATTGATGATTAAATTCGGTACTGACGGCTGGAGAGCTATTTTAGGAGAAGAATTCCATGATTTTAATGTCGAAAAAGTTACTCTTGCTATGGGAAAATATGTCTATGATAATTTTGGATACGATAAACAAATAATTATAGGCTATGATCCTCGTAACAAAGCGGATTATTATGCTAAATTATGTGCCGAAATACTTGCTAAAAAAGGGTTTATAGTTGCACTGTCTTCTCATGTTGTGCCGACACCTGTTCTTGCATTTAATGCCAAGTTCAGAAACGCCTGCGCTATCATGTTTACGGCATCACACAACCCGCCTGAATATCTTGGCATGAAATTTATTCCCGATTATGCAGGACCTGCGACGTCTGATATTACAGACGAAATTACAGAAAATCTCGGGAAAGATTTTCCGTCTGCTGATAAATCGCAAAAAGTAAATACTGCCGAATTTGGTACGGCATACTTTGCAAAAATTAAAAAGCTCATTGATTTTAAAAAGATAAAAACCTTAAAATCAAAAATTATTTTTGACGGTTTATATTCCGCTTCAATAGGATATTTTGACAAACTTTTGGACTCTAACGGAATTAAATACAGTTCAATCCACATGGAGCATGATATAAATTTCGGCGGACTCATGCCGGATCCAAAACCTAAATACTTGAAAGAATTAGTAAGTAAGGTTTGCTCAGAACAAAATACAATAGGCTTGGCAAACGATGGTGATGCTGACAGGTTCGGAGTTATTGATGAAAACGGATATTATGTTGCACCGGATGTGGTTATAGCAATTTTATTAAAATATCTTATTAAAAAAGGATACAAAGGAAGTCTTGTTACAACGGTAGGTTCAAGCATTTTGCTTGATGAAACAGCCAAAAAGCTGAATGTGCCTGTTATCGAAACGCCTGTAGGGTTCAAGTATATTGGCGAAGCAATGCGAAATAACGAAGTTATAATCGGCGGCGAAGAGTCAGGAGGTTTAAGTATACAAGGACATATTCCGGAAAAAGACGGAATACTGGCGAATTTGCTTTTGCTTGAGGCAGTGGCGGACAGCGGCAGAAGTTTGTATGAATTGGTTCAAGATACATACGCTTTTGTGGGAAGCAAATTCTATGCAGACAGACACGATTTCCAAAAATCGGATTCGGAAACAATTAATAAAGTATTGGAAATATTTAATGCCATAAAAATAATAGGGCAATATGAAGTTACTAATATTGACAAAAAAGACGGGGCTAAAATTATGCTCGGTAATAAAGCTAAAATTCTCGTTCGTCCGAGCGGAACAGAACCTTTGTTAAGAGTTTATTTTGAAGCTGACAACAAAGAAAAACTTGCAGAAATTGAAACCGTCACGGATGAATTAATTAACAGCATACATTAAATAGAAGATGCGGAAAATTTTTATTTCCCGCAAACTCATTGTTTACATAATCGGAAAAATATTATAGAATTATTATAAAGAGGGGAAAAAACAAATGCCAAATAGTGATGCAATACCTGTTGAGGTAATAATATTAACTGAAACGAGCGATATAAAAGGTACAGTATATGTATCTAAAGGCGTTGCCGCAAATCGTCAGCTGACAGAGCTTTTGAACGATTCAAACAGAAGATTCCTTGCGGTAACCAATGTAGAGATTTATCCTAAAAATTCTAACCAGCCTCCTAAGAGATATGAATTTTTAGAATTGCACATGGATTCTATTTTAATGGTTCATCCTATAACTCAAGCTTTGTTTAAAGATTCGCCTAAATCTCAAGAAGAAGATATTGCAAGATTTAGAGAATTACGAGCTAAATTAAATCAAACCAAGCCGTTTTAGGTTTGTTCAAGGTTATGAAAAAGCGGCGATTTTGACTCTGTCAAAATCGCCGCTTTTGTATCTATTTAAGCGTAATTGAAAAATTGCCGTTATTAAAACTTATTGAAATTCTGAATGTTTCGCCTTTATACAAAGCAGGCGGAGGATTGTATGTCGGAGTCGACATTACTGCCTTATAAACCGCATCATTTAATGTCATATTAGTTGATTTTTGTTCAAATGTCCTGTTGACGAGTTTACCGCTTGAATTGAGCGAAAAAGCAACCACACAGCTCCCGTCTCCTATAACTTTTGTAAAATCTACTTTCCTTCCGATTTCATTTCTCAGATTAATTTTATATGTTGCATATTCTTGTTTATCCTGCTGCGCTTGAAGTAATTTTTGAGCCTGTTCAGCTATTTTTGCCTGTTTTTCCGCTTCTGAAGAAACAGTTTCCGTAACGGGTTGATAAATCGGCTTTTTCACTTCTTGTTTTTGTACTTGTTTTGGAGCGGTTTTCTGAACCGGTTTTGCGGTTTGTTTTTTAATAACAGGTTTTGTTTGCGTTGTTTTTTTAACTACAGGCGCCGGTTTACTCTGTGTTTTAACTACAGCCGGCATGACAGGTTGTTTCGGTTCTTCTTTTTTTACTTCCGGCTGTTGAATTTGAGATTCTTTCCATAATTTATTAATTGACGGTATTTCAACATTTACCGTTTCTTTTTTAATCGGTGCTTTTACTTCTTTTTCCGCAGGTTTCCAGGCAAAAATAATTAAAAATGATAATATCAAACAGAGAATAAATATTGTCATAGATATCGGTTCAATATTTATCCGCGCTTTTGGTGATATTTCATTATAAATTTGTGACTGTACAATATTCGGCTCTTCTTTTTGTTCGGGAACAGTATTAACTGCTTCTTTAACAGGGTTTTCCGGCTTTTTATCCTCGATTGTTAAGACAAACTCATCGTTCCCGCAATCACAATATTCGGGTTTTTTATCATATTCTAAACCGCATTCAGTACATTTATACATAATTCATTTATATTATAAATGAACAGTATTATCAACATTATTTCGATATTTTTTCAATATCATTATAATCTTGAGGAGTGCTGTATCTTTCGCTCGCAGAAATTTTCCACCCGCCTTTTACTTCTGTAGAAGTTCTTGATGAGCCTGTTGGGAAGTTTAGGATATCTTTGCCTTGATAACTCCTGATTACAGGAGCTATATATTGAACTGCGTACGGTGTGTATGAAGACGGAGTTGCATAAGTTTGAACATTTGAAACTCGCCCAAATTTATCTACATTAAATGAAAATCTAAAAACAGTACCTTCCGGAATTGAAGGTAAGAAAACTTCTTTCATAATCTTGTTTTGCAAATTTGAACGCCAGATATTCCAAGCAATTTCTTCTTCTTGTTGAGTTAATATTTTTTTTACCGGCTCTGTTTTTACCACCGTTTTAACAGGAGTTGTAACCGTTTTTACCGGCTCAACAATTTTTTGCGGAATTTGTTGAATTTTTGTTTCTGTTGATTTAACGGGTGTTTGTTTTTGAGTATTAGTCACCGCCGTTTTTGTCTCTGTTTTCTTAACAGGGGTTTGCTTTTTAACCGTACTTACAATCTTACGCTCATTTTTTTTCTGTACAGGCTCAACTTTTTTTTCTGTTTTTACCGTCACGGTTTTAGGCACAGCCGGAATTTCCATTATGGGAATGTCTTCTGTTTCCGTTTCTACAGTATTTTCAGGTGCAATTACGTAATCGGAATTATATACAATCACGGATTTATGCATTTCGGGTTTTAAAGAGCATATTAAAACCGTTGAAACAACTGCAACAATTAGTATTATTTGTAAAAACAGTCTCACTTAATTATCCTATCTTTGATATCAACTCATCACATGCGAAGTTTTCAAATCTTGTTTGAGAAAGCATAAATGTTTCCGCAATCAAAAGCGCTGTAGGAACAAGTGCAGCAAGAAGGCTTAATAACAAACCGCCCAAATCGCCGCCTATTTCACCCATAAAGTATGATGAATTCATTGAAAATTCAATGACTATAATTGATAAACCTATTACAAATGAACGGCGCATGTCTTTTTGCAATTTTCTTATTCCTTCAAGTCCGTATATTTCTACACCATGCTGCAGATAATTGCTGTAACCGTCATTTTTAATAACTTCTGACGCTTGAATTTTTTTGCTGCATAAAAATCCGCTTACAAATGAGAAAAAAGCGAAGATTATCAAAAATGTTGCCAAAACCAAAAATACAGGACTGAGTCTTAAACCTGAAATTCTTACCCATCCTGCTGCTTCAGGAAAACACATTGCAAGAGTGTTTGAAACACCATAAGCTAAGAAAGGAGCGGTTAAAATACCCAAGAAAATTTCTCCCGCAGATTTTATTTGTAAATTAAACTGCCTGTCTTTTATGTTTTGGATTTTTGTTTTACTCATTGTATTTACTAATCTTTCAATCCATTGTCTGTATTCTTTTAGAACACATTCCAAATCTTCTCTGTATTCAAGCAGCGAAAGCTCATAAGAAAGTTCTGAATTACTGTTTTTAAAATAACCGCAGCCTATAGCAAGTGTAGCGGCCGTTCCGACAAAAAACAGAGAAATTAAAACGGCGAATACAGGAAATGTTTTCGGAGCTACATAATAAAGAACATTAATCAAATATATAGCGCAATAAAACATCAATGAAACACCGAGCATAAAACTGCCGGCTATACCTGATGATACAGTTCCTTCACCATTCTTATTTCTTAAATACAAGAATATGCCTTGTTTTAAAATCAAACCGATTCCGTAAATAATCAAAGTGTACACAAATATAAGTTTCATATTAGAAGGCATTTGAATAACATTACCGGCTTCACTTAAAGGTAAACCCGTAAGATAATTCGAAACGCCGAACGCACATATCAGAGAAGCAAAGAATAACGCTATATGCAAAACAATTCCGCCCTTTGAATTCATTGATAATTGTTTGCGCAAAGATGTTATAGCCGCACCGATTTCTTTTATTATTGAAACTCTTGTAGATTCTATTTCGGCCTTTCTTTTCTCAACCATAATTTTTGCAGCTGCATTTACGTCATTTCCGTATATTGCTTTAATATCATTTTCAGTAATATTTTCTTGAGCTAATTCACGATTAACGATATCACCGATTATTTTTATTGATATAAATTCATCCGAATTTGCAATCATAATTTTGCAAACTTTTTCGACATCCAATTTTGCAGGTAAAGCTCTTCCTTTGAAAAGAAAGTGTTTATCGTTAAATTGGTTCAAAACTGAACAGCTGTTGGTTTTTGGGTTATATTGAACCGTTAAAAGAAATTCAAATCCCAAATCCATTTTCACATCAGAATTTATATTAGAACCTATATTGACAAGTTCTTTATCAGCAAATGTTTTTTCTCCGTGTTTTGTTGTTATTGTAAATGCCATAATTATCTCCTTTTTTGATAATCGAGTAATCTTTTGTTATTTATCTTCCAATTGCTTCTAAAAATCGTCTGCCTGCTTTATCAACATTAGCCTCATTTGCGACAATAAGTTTCTTTTCTCCTAAAATCGGATTTAGTTTTGTTTTTACCAAATCCAATTTATCAGGTTTAGCGTAAACGAACATCATAGCGAGTTCCGGTATATAATTTTGAACATTTTTTATATTTTCGGGAAGTGTATTCCAATCAATTTGCTTTGAAATATTACCTTCGTTTTCCAAGTCACCGATAACAACGATTGACGGAATAAAGCCTTCTTTTTTCATTGTCAAGCAATGGTCAAGAGCTTTTTTGATAGCCTCACCGTAAGCTGTTCCGTAGTCTTTTGAATCATATTTTGTAAATGCTTCAACAGCTTTTGTAATGCCTTTGGAATCACTTGGCGCACCTTCATAAATCAAGTAAGAATCTTGAGAAACTTTTAAAATTTTTATATGGTCTTCAGGATCTAAAATAGAACAAAGTGATTTTGTAAATTTAATTTCATCAGGCAGCATATCTTGATTTGAAGCGGATGAATCCATTACAAACACAACGGCAGCTTTATGAAAATCATCAACCTTTATGTTCTTTGCAGCCATAAACAACAATTTGCCTATTAATGATACAGCCAAAATAAGTAATCCTAATGTCACCAATCTTTTATTCATAATTTCCCTCTTATTGTCCTACACTTACACTCAATCCGCTTGTCAGAGTCAATTCCATCTCAGTAAACGAAGGTATTTCCGCATCAACCCCTCGTTCTACGGCAGAAGTTGCGACTCCTGTACCGGCACCGACGCCTGCACCTATTGCAACTGATCTGCCGACATTTCCGTCTGTTACCAATGCTAATAACAAACCGACAACGGCTCCGGCAGCAGCTTTTACTGCTACATTTTTAACTGATTCTGCGACTTTACCGTCATTTGAAACAGTAAAATCTATTGTCTCCGCTGATATATTGTATACTTGGTTTTCAGGTGTAACTATTTTGTCAAAATTTATTACGACTCTTCCGTTTCTTGAACCGTATGATGCATGTCTTGCAACAGTAAGAGTTCCGTATACCAAACTGCCTTGAGGTATTACTACACTGCCGTTATATAGTACATTATCAGATATAACAGCCGTTATATTGTCACCTTTCGTAGCAGTTGCCGTATTTATAGATGATTGAAGATATACGGGAATGGTTGTACCGGCTGAAAGCTGAGCTATATAACCTGTTAATGCCTGAGATTTTTTGTACTTAGGTTCTTCTACAGGCTTGAAAAACGTTTCTTCAGGTTCATCAAAAGAATATGTTTTTTCCTTACCGGAATTGGCGGTGAGAGATTCCGCAAGCCCGTCATATATACTTATAATACTTTTATTAAAAGATTGTTCGCAAACAATGTTTTGTCTTTTAACTTCTTTTAAAATCATTTTATTAATTTTTGTATTTTTATCGGCTTCATAATAATAAAACATATTATCACCGCTTTGCTGCAAAATTATTATGGCGTGATTATTACCGTCGGAAGACACGGCATAATAAGGATTTGACTTAACAATTTCATAATTTTGAGATTCTAAACTCATATTAACAAGCGGTTCTATTGCAGCCGTTTTTATATTCTTAAAATAATACAGCTCGCTAAAAGCATAGCAGCTGTTAGTTGAGAGAAAGAATAGCAGTACTAATGAGGCAAATAGTTTTTTCATTAATTTTTCCCTCCGTTTTCGCCGTTTTGTTTGATAACTGTTTGCGTAACTTGTTTTGTTGTTGTAACAGAGCCGTCTTTATTAATTTTAAACAAGTATTCAATTGTGCTTAATGAGAAAGGTTTGTGCATATCAGGCTGAACGGCGCATATCCATAAAGTAAAAACAATTGCAGCGGTTAAAACAGAAATTCCGACAATTTTTAAGCTTAAAGAAACTATACTTTTTAAAATTATGAATGTAATAAGAATTAATATTACCGCTATTCCTAATGTCATTCCTTTTTCCTTCCGTTTTCAAAAATTATTATACAATTAAATTTAATAATTTAAAATATTATTATTATTCAACTATAACAAATGCCGCAGCTTTATCTTTTTCATGAGAAAGAGAAACAGAAAATTTATATTTTTTTAAATCTTCTATATATATATTTATAAACGGCGCTCCTTTATTATTGTTCAAAATTTCTATTTTGTTGTAAGATACCGTTTTGTCATATAATTCGGAAACAGCTTTTACTACGGCCTCTTTTGCGCAATATCTTGCGGCAAGGTGCGGAGCCGGATTTTTATAACCGAAACAATATTCCAGTTCTTTTTGAGTAAAAATTCTATTCAAAAAAGCCGCGTCTTTCTCAGGCGTCTTATCGCTGAATCTTGAAATATCCTCTATATCAACTCCGATTCTCATAATTTTATATTACCATAATTCTCCGTTATTTGACACTATTACTTTATTAAATATAATAACCTTAAAGGAGTTGTAACTATGGTTTCCGATAATAAAGAAGTTGAGTTTGATCCCGGTTTTGCACCGTATATTATGGCATTTCAAGGTACGGTTGAATATTTGTATTCCGATATAAACAGATTTAAGAATCTTTCTCAAAAAAAGATTAAATTTATGCAATATTACAAAAAATTATTGGAAGTTTTTTATAATAATATAGGATTTTATACGGGCTGTCTCATGTGGGCAAGTTATATAAAATCTCAGCCGAAAGCCAAAATTGCCTCAAATAGTTTTTTAGGAACGGAATATAACGAAGCGGAAAATGTCGCTGATATAGATTATGTAATACAGTTTATTAAACTTTTTCCAAAAGACATGAAATATTTTCTCGGGCAAACTTTTGAATTTGATGAAAATATTGTAAAATTAGCAGAAATTTATAAGGAGTTTTTAATTATAAATAAAGGGTTTACAAACTCGGAATACAATTCTGATATATTAATACCTGATTCAATTGCCATCGAAAAAGCAGAAGAATACAAAAAAATAATAGATACAGCTATTGAAGAAGGAAATCTGAGTAAGCTCAAAGACAGCCTCTCCATAATTTTAAAATAACAAAATTACATAAAAAAAACTGACTCTTTTTGAAGCCAGTATAAGTATTTTTCTCTAATAATTTTGGGAGGAGATTTGGGGATAGTTGATACATGGCATGCTACTATAAATTTCAAAATCATGGTACATGTTCCAAAATAAAATTTACAAAAGTTCACAAACGCCGTAAGATTTATAATTATATGTACTTTTGTTAAAAAAAATTGCATTAAGTTTTTATTTAATATAGCATATTATTAACGGAAGTATAGAATGTAGGAGGACAATTAATGTTCAAGAAAATATTAAAAGGAATGCTTACACTTGCATTGTTTGCAGTTATCGGCAATCCGGCACACGCTTTTTATTCTGATATGACAGAAAGCCATTGGGCATATCAGCCTGTTAAATTT
The DNA here is from genome assembly GCA_902803165.1 of uncultured bacterium. Lineage (GTDB taxonomy): Bacteria > Cyanobacteriota > Vampirovibrionia > Gastranaerophilales > Gastranaerophilaceae > CAG-196. The sequence goes on from CADCOS010000091.1 coordinate 19,042, forward strand.
TTAACAGATGTTGGTATTGTTGTAGGTTTTCCTGACGGAACATACAAACCTGATATCCCTGTAACAAGAGCAGAATTTGCTTCTATGGCAATAAAAGCATTGGGACAAGAATACGCAAATGTTAGTCAAGCTATTCATTTTGAAGATATAAATTCTGATTTTTGGGCATACGGAATTATACAAAAAGCTGTTTATTTCGGTTTAATTCCTGATGCTAAAGGCGAAAGCTTCCGCCCGTTTGATCCTGTAACAAGAATGGATGCAATTAATATTATAGTTAATGCTCTTTCTACAAGCCAAATTGGTCAAAAAGAAGCAGAAGAAATTGTTTCAAAGAATTACAAAGATGCGAATCAGCTTCCTGCGGCATTCGTCGTAACTGCAGCTAAGGCTCACAGTTTAGACTTGGTTGTTACAATGCCTGGACATGAAAATATGATGGAAGCTATGAGACCTGCTAATCGTGCAGAAGTAGCTGCTTTATTATACAAAATGATGTTAGCCGCAAAACAAAGCCCTAACGATAAACTTGCTCCTGCTATGGAAAAAAGATACGGCGAAGGCTATATTGTTGATAACGTAAAAGTTCAAGGTTCAATAGGTATTATACCTGCCGGTACAATCTTCCCTATCAGACTTGAGTCTGTTGTAGGTTCTGCAATTTCGTCCGTTGCAGATATTTATACAGCAAAAACTCCTAAAAACTATGTAACCAAAGAAGGTTATTTGTTAATAGAAGAAAACAGTGATTTGAAGGGCGCTGTAAAATACGTTCAAAGAGGCAGCGCATTTAAACAGCAAGGTGAAATTATTCTTAGAAATGAACTTTTAGTAACTCCAAACGACCAAGCTGTTATGGTATATGGTGTAGCAACTCTTGATCCTCAAAAAATAGGTTTCTGGAGAAGCGTATTCAAAGGTAAAAACGTTCTTGCTAAACCGGGGCAAATTGTTAATTTGAGACTTTTAGCTCCTATAAAAATCGATTTAACAAACGGTTTTATCTACGAATAAAGTAAAAATTTATAGAAGAAAAGGGGTTCGGAAATTTCCCGAACTCCTTTTTTGTGGTATATTAAATTTGAAAATAATTTCGGGAGATGTTTTAATGTTTAGATTATTAAGTGATATGGTTTTTCCGATAGTTAAGCCCGTTATGAGCTACGTTTTAAGGAAAAAAGAGTACCCCGAGTCCGCTATTGAAAGAAAATACGGAATTATGCCTGAAGAAGGATTTCGGGGAAATCATAACGTAATAATGTTCCATGGGGTTTCTGTCGGAGAAATTAATGCTCTCGAAAACCTTGTAAAAGAAACTCGCAGACAATTTCCCGAATTAAAAATTGTAGTTACAACAGGAACTCACACAGGGCAGGATTTAGCAAAGAAAAAACTCGGTGAAATTGCTGATTTAATAACATATTTTCCCGCAGATTTTCCTTGTGTAATCAAGAAATTTTTAGATAAAGTATGTCCTTCAACAGTGCTTATAGCCGAAACGGAGATTTGGCCGAATTTTGCTATGGAATGTAAAAAAAGAGGGATTAAAATTAATATAATTAACGGACGAATATCAGACAGCACATTCAAATCCTATAATATGCTGAAGTTTATATTCAAATATTTTTTAAGTTTTTATGACGGAATTTATACCCAAAGCAGTGAAGATAATGAAAAATTTTTACAACTTGGCGCAAATCCTGAAACGACAAAGAGAATGAACAACTTGAAATTTGATATAAAGAAGCCTGAAATTGATATTGACTTTGATAAATCGGGTTCAAGAATTTTGCTTGCGGGTTCAACTCACAAAGGTGAGGATGAAATTGTATTTTACAATTTCAGAAGGCTTAAAGAAAAACATCCTGACTTAAAGTTGATTATTGCTCCGAGACATTTAACAAGAACAGAAGAAATAAGAGCATTAGCGGAAAGCTTCGGGTTCAAATTTGATTTTCGCTCTAATAACATTACCTCAATGAATGATATTGATGTACTGATACTGGATACATTAGGCGAATTGGGCAAAATGTATGCCTTTTCCGACATTGCTTTTATCGGGGGAAGTTTTAATAATACGGGCGGACATAATCCATTAGAGGCTATAATATTCGGAGTACCTGTGATTTCCGGATTTGATGTGCATAATTTTAAAGATATATACAGCATTATAAAAAATTCTGGAGCAGGGTTTGTAGTTGATTCACGTGACGAATTTTATAATATTGCCGATGATTTACTCAGTAATAAAGATTTTTATATCGCTACTTCGAAAAAATGTGCAGATGTTTTTGAAGAGCAGCAAGGAGCTTTAGAATTTGTAATTGACATAATAAGAAACGGACTTAAATAAAATGAATTGGCAAGAAGAAGATTTAAAATATATTTGGCACCCATGTTCTCAAATGAAAGACTATGAAACACTTCCGCCTATTGTGATAGAAAAAGGTGAAGGTATAAATTTATACGATACGGAAGGTAATTGCTACAAAGATGTTATAAGTTCGTGGTGGTGTAACCTTTTAGGGCATTGTAATCCGAGAATAAGCAGTGCTGTAAAAAGACAGCTTGATACGTTAGAACACGTCATTTTCGCTAATTTTTCCCACAAAACAGCAATCACGTTATGCCAAAAACTTATGGAAATAATACCTGAAGGGTTATGCAAATTTAATTTTGCAGATAACGGTTCAGCATCGGTTGAAATGGCGTTAAAAATGAGTTTCCAATATCATCTTCAGACCGGACATCCTAAAAAGGTAAGATTTATGGCTCTTTCTGATGCTTATCATGGAGAAACGCTCGGTGCGCTTGCCGTAGGCGGAGTAGATTTATATTCGGAAATGTATAAACCTTTAATGATGGATGTTATCAGGATAGAAGGTTTGGATTGTTACAGATGTCCTTACGGAAAATGCAGAGATAATTGTCTTTGCGAATGTTTTGAAAATGCCGAAAAAGCCTTTGAAAAATATGCCGAAGAAACAGCTGCCGTTATTGTTGAACCGCTTCTTCAAGGCTCTGCGGGAATGAGAATTTACCCGCCGTTATATTTAAAAAAATTAAGACATCTCTGTGATAAATATAACGTACATTTAATTGCAGACGAAATTGCGACAGGTTTCGGAAGAACAGGGAAAATGTTTGCCTTCAATCATGCCGGAGTAAGCCCTGATATAATGTGTATTTCCAAGGGTTTAACCGGTGGTTATATGCCTATGGCAATAACCGTAACCACACAAAAAATTTATGATGCATTTTATGATGATTATTTAAAAGGCAAAGCTTTTATGCATTCTCACACGTATTCGGGCAATCCGCTTGCGTGTTCTGCCGGAATTGAAGTGATGAATATATTGAAAGATGAACATATAATTGAAAAAGCGCAAGAAAAAGCCGTGTATTTTAATAACATTATAAAAGATAAATTTCTGCCGCTTAAAAACGTGGGAGAAGTTCGCTCAATCGGTCTTATAAATGCCATAGAGCTTGTTAAAGACAAAAATACTAAGACACCTCTCGATTCTAAATTGAGAACGGGATATCAAATTTATAAAAAAGCTCTGCAAAAAGGAGTAATTTTAAGACCTCTCGGAGACGTTATTTATTTTAATCCGCCTTTAATTATTGAAAAAAATGATATGGATTTTGTAACCGATATTGCTCTTGAGTGTACAAAAGAAATTCTCGGGTAATTACATGCCCAATTATGATTATTTCGGAATACAAAATTTTTATGTATTATAAATCCTGTCTCCGGCATCTCCCATGCCCGGAACAATATAACCTCTTTCATTCAAATGTGAATCAACCGCTGCGACAATGAGTGTTATATCAGGAAATTCTTCAAAAACAGCATTTATTCCCTGAGGAGAAGAAATCATACAAACTCCGCAAATATTTTTCTGAGGGATTCCCTTTTGCACATATAATCTGATAGCTTCTTTTAAAGAATTACCTGTTGCAAGCATAGGATCTGTTATATAAACATAGTATTTTTCCGGATTATCAACGGGCATAGGAACTTTGTTGTAGTACCATACAGGTTTCAAGGTTTTTTCATCTCTGTACATTCCGATATGTCTGATAGTTGCCTGCGGTAATATATCGACTGCTTCGTCGGTAAATATTAAGCCGGCACGTAAAATAGGTGATATTATTATTGTAATGTCGTGATTTATTGTTTTTGCTTTAAATGATGCAATTGGAGTTTCAACCTCTTCTTCGGTTTGCGGAAGATTTTTTGTCGCTTCATACAAAAGAATACGAGTTAGTTTTCTTGCTGCCAAACGCACTCCCTGAGTGTCCGTATGCTTGCTTCTTATTGTACATAAACTCTGATTAACTATTGGGTTTTCTACTATTTTTAAATTAGCGTACGTTTTTTCCATTTTTTAAAACTCCCTCAATGTTATTTTTTATATCTTTAGCTTTTTTATCATATTCGTCAAGAAATTTGTCCGAATATTTCAAAAATTTATTAAAATCAGTATTTGCTCCCGAAGATGTTTCTATTTTTATATTTGCCTCATTCAATTTTTTACCGAAAGACGAAGATGTGTATATAATTGAAGTTAATTTTTTGTACATGTTGTCTAAAAGTACAAGTGCATCTCTCAGTCGTTTAGGAGATTCAACCATAAATAGCGGTGTTGTTTTATCAACATAAGTGTTTTTATCAGGCAAATAGAGTTCTAATGATTTAGAACCCGCCAGCCCGCTAAATTCTACTGTAACTGCCGTCCCCTGAGGGATATAAACATCATTATTAGTAAGTACAAACTTTACGTACACTTCGTTTTTTACAGGTTTAATTTTTACTACGTGTCCTACTTCAATTCCCATCATTCTTACCGGCGAGCCGATAATAAGTCCGTCTACATCGGGTAAAAATACCTGATAATCATTATCATCATTTTTTTCTTTGCTGATATATCCCAATGAACTTATTGCAACGAAAAACAGTATTATAACAAGCCATATCAAAAGCTCAATCCTATGTGTAATATAAAAAATGTCTCTTTTCTTATCTTTCTCTTTTCTCATATTGTACATATTATATAACAATTTGAACGTTATGTGTAGAATTTGTATTTGACTTCTTTATTTGATATAATTAGCGGTATATGGAAGCTATTAATAATAAAACTCTTGAAAAATTAAAATATGAGCTTGTAAGAGACGGAATTGTTTCTTTTGAGATATTAGAAAAGGCTGAAGAACTTGCCAATGTCCAAAATACAAATATAGGGCAGGCTTTGATTACTTCAGGTATTTTGTCGGAAGATACTTTGTTGAAATTTTTAGAATCTAAACTGCACATTCCTTATGTAAATTTAGAGGACTATACTCCGGATTCAAAATGTTTTCAATATATTTCATTTGCAGATGCAAGACGTTACAGAATAATTCCGCTTTTTAAAATAGAAGAAGTTTTGACAGTTGCAATGGCGGATCCGTTAGACTTATTTGCGATAGATAAAATCATCGAAACGGCAGAGTGTTCTATAGAACCGGTTATTGCTTCAGAAACAAGCATAATGAAAAAAATAGACGAATATTATAAAGTCGCTGATACTGTTGATGATATTGTTTTGCAGGAAGGAATCGAAGATTTTGATTGGACTGAAGAACTTCACAGGGAAGATTCGGGAGAAGAACATATACAAAGAGTTATTCGTGCTATTTTGAAACAGGCAATTATAGAAGATATTCACGAATTGAATTTTGAACAGACTGAAGACGGTTTGAAAGTTGTATTTAGGCAAAGCGGTGAAATTTTTGACAAAGGTACGATTCCGCAAATACTGAATTCGGCATTTGTATCAAAATTAAAAGTATTATCAAATCTGGATCCATCGGTTTGTGAAATTCCGCAGCTCGGAAAACTTTGTTTTAAAGTTGATAATACGATTCTAATAGCATCGGTTTCATCATTCCCTACTATTATGGGTGAGAGAATTTCTTTAAAAATATACAAACCGCCTAAAACTTTGGATAAGATTTTAACTGATGAAAAACAAAAAAATATATTGCTTCAAGCGGCAGAAAAACCGGGAATAATATTGGTTTGCGGTTCTCCGCTAAGCGGTAAAACTCATATAATATATTCACTTTTAATGGAGATTGACAATCGCAGCAAAAATGTTATGACGATTGAGTCAATTGCTAAATATGAACTAAAATACGTTCATCAGTGCGAATTAAATGAAAATATAGGGTTCAATATTGATAAAGCGCTTAGATTTGTTGAATTTCAGCAGCCGGATTTAATTTATCTTGAAGGTATAAAAACAAGAGAAGCTTTTGAATTTTTATCGGAGCTTTATTACAACGACAAAACTGTTATTACCGAATTTATGGCTAATAATATGACTGATTTAAGGCAAAAACTTTCATTTGAAGATTTTCAATCTTTTAAGAATTTGATTTCTTGCCTTGTATTTATACATTCCCGTGACAGTATTGAAGTTTTTGATAAAGAAACTCTTAAAAAATATTTGGCTTAATGCTATTCAAATCTTTATAAAAATAAATTATATTAATTTAAACATTTATAAATTAATATTGAGGGTTTTATTTCGGTCAATTTAACTTGAAAAAATTTCTCCTATTATTATAAAGGCATATTCTAATTTAATAAGGGGAAATATGATGAATATAAAAATATTGCTTGTAGAAGATCAAAAACTTATGAGAATAGGAATAAAATCGTTGTTTGAAGACTATCCGGAAATGGAAATTATAGGCGAGGCTTCGAACGGAAAAGAAGCAATAGAAAAATCTAAACTTATAAAGCCGGATATCGTTCTTATGGACTTAGGACTTCCCGATATGTCCGGCATTGAAGCAACAAAACAAATTTTAGAAAATAATAATTCTATCAGGGTGATTGTTCTAACTTCCCATACGACAGAAGAAGAAGTAACCTCTTCTCTTCAGGCTGGTGCAAGTGCTTATGTAATAAAAGATATTGCAACAGAATTTTTGATGAACATTATAAAAATGATAAAAGCGGGTGCAATGTGGTTAGACCCGCATATTGTTCCTTTTATAAGAGATAAGAATTGCGGGGTAATCCCCGCAAGACAGCTTTCCAGAAATGTATTTAAGGAAAGGCATTCGAATCTCACGCAAAGGGAATACGAAGTTTTAAAGCTTATTGTGGATGGTCAATCAAACAGCGATATTGCAAAAACATTAACGATAAGCGAGCATACTGCTAAGGCTCACGTTTGTAACATAATACAAAAACTGGTTGTTGACGATAGAACCCAAGCTGCAGTAAAAGCACTAAAAGAAGGTTTGGTTTAAACATTTCTATTTATCCTTATGAAAAATATTTTTAACTTTGTCCCAGCCTTCTTTGCCGGTTTTCTTTGCCCATGCACACCATTCGTGGCATTTGTTTGTAACGGGTTCTGCGAATTTTTCTTTAAATGCGCCGTCTTTCAATTTTGCGATTGAACCTGATTTGTGAGCATATCCCAATCCGCCGATGATTCCTGCTGCGCCCAGAAGCATAAGTCCGATTGTTAACAAAGGGGATTTTTTCTTAACTTCTTCTCCGCCGTAGGAATATTCATTTCCTCTGAAATTTACGGTATCACATCCTTGTTTGTCATCAGGGCAAGTATTAACATTGTTTCTCATTTTTCTTGCCGCAGAGCCTGCACATTCGGATGAACCGCCTCTGAAACCGATACTGTTAATGTAAGTCATGATTTTCTAACCTCCACAATTAAGCCTTCTATATCATGAAAAACATTTGTTTTTGAAAAATTGCTATTCAATGCGGAAAGTATTAAGATTTGTTAAGAATTTATACTTCTTTTATTTTCAAGCTGTTTTTTTATACATGCTTTTGAAATGCAGTCTCTGTCTTGTGTGGAGATATCCGTATATGTAAAAGATACTTTGTATCCGTCATCAAATTTTTCACTTCTTACATATCTTATTTTTGCGTGTACAATTCTGTCATCTATCATCATATCTATTTCGGAATCATTTTCGGAAACAGCGTGACAAGGGAGTAATATGCTGACTCCATTGGCAGAAATATCGTATGTTTTTACATTAAAATTGCGGGAGCAATCTTCATAATTAACATAATACGAGCAGTTGAAATCTGCCAAGACTCTGAAATATTCTCTGTTTTGTTGATATTCTAATCCGTCAGGTGTTTCTAAAAATATGAATAAATAAGGATGTTCATAAGAGCAAGATTTTATTTTCGTAGTTGTTCTGTATAAGCCGTCTTGACAAATAATGCTCAAAGTTACTTCTTGCGGAGTTTTTATATTGAAATCTTCCTTATCGTTTTTGGCACAAGTTATTATTGTCTTGTCATCTATTTTTTTTAGAGCTGTTTTGATAAGTGCCGGCTGTCCGTTATTGTCTTTGTATAAAATCTTTAAATACTTTATATCATCTATATCGAGATTAAACTTCATAAAAGCTCCTTTATTTTTATATTACCATAATGTGCACATTTTTCAATAACTTTGAACGTGGTATAATTTTTTTGAGGGTTTTTATGAAAGGTATAATTTTTGATTTTAACGGGACATTATTTTGGGATTCTCAATTGCATTATGATGCGTGGAGAGATTTTTCAAAGAAATTGAGGGGATATTCTTTTACCGATGAAGAAATGCGAAACAAGATGTTCGGGCATACCAATGAAGATATAATTGCGTATGCGATAGGTAAAAAACCTTCAAAAGAAATGGTCGAAAAATATGCAAAAGAAAAAGAACGTCTTTATAGAGAGCAGTGTTTAAAATCTCCGGAGACATTTAAACTTGCGCATGGTGCGGTGGAATTATTGGATTATTTAAAGAATAATAATATACCGAGAACGATAGCTACAATGTCCGAGTGGGACAATGTAAAATTTTATATAGACAATTTTCATTTGGGGAAATGGTTCGATGTGGAAAAGATTGTATATTCTGACGGAACAATTCCCGGTAAACCCGCTCCGGATATATTTGAAATTGCCGCAAAAAATATAGGTTTAAATCCAAAAGATTGTATAGTTATTGAAGATGCAATTGCCGGAATAAATTCCGCAAAATCTGCCGGAATAGGTAAAATTATTGCAATAGCTTCATTGGAACCTATCGAATATTATGAAAATATAAGCGGTTTGAGCGGAATTATTAAAGATTTTAATGAATTTGATAAAAGTTTATTTAATTAATGTGTTAAGGTGAAAATATGAAATTATCAGAAATTATAAAAGCAACAGGGGCAGAAGTATCAAGGGAATATCAAGAGGACTTTGATGTCAGAATTTCTACTGATACAAGGACGATTCAAAAGGGCGATATATATTTACCTTTAAAAGGAGCAAGCTTTGACGGAGAAAAGTTTATAGAGCAAGCGCTTGAAAAAGGCGCAGCAGGAGCTTTTTATACAAGTTCGAATTTCTGCATTAAAGCTGAAGGAAAAGTTATGCTCAAAGTTCATAACACGCTTACGGCGTATCTTCAACTTGCTAACTACAGAAGAAATAAAATTAATCCGAAAGTTGTGGCTATTACGGGCAGTTCGGGGAAAACAACAACAAAAGAACTTGTTGCTTCAGTGTTGGGTGAAAAACTAAAAACCTTTAAAACTCCGTTAAACCATAATAACGAAATTGGTTTTTGCCAAACAATATTTGAAATGCCTGATGATACTGAAGTGCTTGTGCTTGAAATGGGAATGAGAGGTTTGGGAGAAATTGAGCTGCTTTCCAAATATTCAGAACCTGATATAAGCATCATTGCAAATGTCGGTACAGCACATATAGGCAGATTAGGTTCAAGAGAAAATATAGCTAAGGCTAAATGTGAAATAGTAAAATACCAGAGGGGAAATATTTTTATTGCACACGATGATGAATTAATTAAGAAAACCGTTGAATTTAACGGCGAAAAGATTTTTTATTCAATAAACGACGTAAAAATATTGCAAAGCGAATCTGATTATTCAAAATTTGAATACAAAGGTAATATTTATGAACTTAATGTCGGTGGTAATTACAATATAGAAAATTCACTTTCTGCAATAATTTGCGGAGAAAAACTCGGGTTAGCAGTTGAAGAAATTCAAAAAGGATTAAAAAAATATAAGCCGATAGAAAAACGCTGGGAAGGCGTTAACGCAGGCGGTTATGAAATTATAAATGACAGTTACAATGCAAACCCTGAATCTATGAGAGCTTTTACTGATACGATTCTGGAACACTATAAAAATTGTGCTTTGGTTCTCGGTGATATGGGAGAACTCGGAGAAAATGAAGTTCAGTATCACAAAGAGTTGGGGGAATATATTAATAATCACAAAAAATTAAACCCAAATACCCAAATAATAACTATAGGAAGCTTGTCAAAAAATATCTCTGAAATGGTAAAAAAATGCAAGAGTATACATTTTGAAGAAATTCCGCAAGCCGTTGAATATATAAAAGAAAATATTTCGCATGAATATAAAATATTCCTAAAAGCATCGAGAAGTATGAAATTTGAAAAAGTTATAGAAAAACTTGGAGAAGAAGATGATTAAACTTCTTGATTGTACTTTACGTGACGGCGGATATGTTAATGATTGGAGTTTTGGCAAGAATAACATATCTTCAATTATTGAATCTTTGAATAGTTCAAAAATAGATTTTATTGAACTCGGGTTTTTAAAAGAGTGCAATTACAATCCTGATAAAACTTTTTTTGATTCCGTTGCCGGACTAAATCAATTTATTTTGCCTGATCAAAAATATACGGTAATGATAAATTGCGGAGAATTTAACGTAAAAAATTTCTCCTTAAACGAAAACAAAAATATAAAAATAAGATTAGCGTTTAAAAAACATAATCAAGAGCAGGCTCTAAAGGATATTGAAACTTTAAAAACTAAAGGTTTTGACGTTTTTGCCAATCCGATGAGCACAAATACGTATTCAAAAGAAGAATTGGAAAGCCTTATAAATAAAATAAATTATCTCAACCCTTTTGGGCTTTCAATTGTAGATACATTAGGAAATATGTATGAAAAAGATGTAATAGAGATTTTTGAATTTATAAACCAAAAATTAAACCCTGAAATATCATTGGGGTTTCATTCTCATAACAGCTTGCAGCTGTCTTTTTCAAATGCAAAAGCTTTGATTAAAATGGGTATAAATCGTGAACTTGTTATAGACTGCTGTCTTTTCGGGATGGGAAGAGGTGCGGGTAATCTTTGCACGGAATTGATTACAAAATATTTAAACGATAACTATAACGCCGAATATGATATAAAACCAATTCTTAAAACAATCAGCGAAATCATTAAACCGATATATGAAATTTACCCATGGGGATATTCAACTCCATACTATATAGCAGCTCTGCACGGTTGTCATCCAAATTATGCATCATTGCTCGTATCCAGAGGAGTAAGCGACAATAACATTTCTAAAATACTTTTAAAAATTCCGAATGACAAAAAAGCGGTTTTTGACAGAGCTTTTCTGGAATCTATTTTGTAAGTGGCAGGTGAATAAGGTGATTAGGTGAATAGGTGACCATGTGATCATGTGACCAAGTGATTAGGTGATTCCGTCATTGCGAGGGCAAAAGCCCGAAGCAATCCAGTCAATTAAATGGAAAGTTGAAAATGGAAAGTGGAAAATTGGAAATAAGGTGATTTAGTGACCAAACAATCAGGTGACCATGTGACCGTGTGACCATGTAATCAGGTGATATTTCGTCATTCTGAGGAAGTGAAATGACCGAAGAATCCAGAGAGTCAATTGAAAAGATGATTAAGCGATTATGGCATTAAGACACTAAGGAATTTGTAAAAACATTCCCCGCGCCACGGTGCCTTATTAACCTAACGCCTTTTATTATCCAAGCATTTCTTTTAAAAATTCGTTAACGGTCTTAGGATTTGCTCTGCCTTTTGTCTCTTTCATTACCTGACCGACAAAGAATCCCAATAAATTTGTTTTACCGTTTTTGTATGCCTCAACTTCGTTAGGATGAGCTTCTACAACTTTTTTAACCAAATCTTTAATTGCACCTTCATCGGAAATTTGGCTTAAACCTTTTCTTTCAACGATTGCTGAAGCTTTTTCTCCGTTAGTAATCATATCTTCAATTAAAATTTGTTTACCGATGTTGTTCGAAATTGTTCCTTTTTCTATTAAACCGATAAGTTCAACAAGATTTTCAGGAGTTAATTTTGTTTCATTAATTTCAAGTTTTTGTTCTTTCAAGTAAGCTGAAATTTCACCCATAATAAAGTTTACGGCTGTTTTAGGGTTTCCGCCCAATTCCAATACCTTATCAAAGAATAAAGCTAATGGCATTTGTTCAACAATAATTGAAGCGTCATATTCGCTCAATCCCAAACCCATATATCTCTGTCTTTTAGCTTCCGGAAGCTCAGGCATCTTAGCTCTGATTTCTTCAACCCATTCTCTTGAAATTTCAAGCGGCATCAAATCAGGTTCAGGGAAATATCTGTAATCATGAGCATCCTCTTTGCCTCTCATTGAGCGAGTTTCTTTTAAACCGTCATCCCAAAGCCTTGTTTCTTGAACAACTTCTCCGCCCTCTTCAACTATTTCGATTTGACGGTCAATTTCGTATTCAATAGCTCTTTGTAAAGCAGAAAAACTGTTTACGTTTTTGATTTCCGCACGAGTACCGAATTTGTCAGAACCTTTCGGCATAATTGAAATATTGGCGTCACATCTCATTGAACCTTCTTCAAGATTACCGTCGCAAACGCCTAAATATCTTACGATATTTCTGAGTTCTTCCATATAATTACGTGCTTCTTCGCTTGAACGCATATCAGGCTCTGATACGATTTCTAAAAGCGGAGTTCCCGCACGATTTAAGTCAACAAGAGAATAAGTTGAACCGTTAATTCCCGCAGCTCCGGCGTGAACAAGTTTTCCCGCATCTTCTTCCAAATGCGCACGTGTAATGCCGATTCGCTTACCTTTAACGTTTAACCAGCCGTTTACACAAATAGGCTCGTCATATTGAGAAATCTGATAACCTTTCGGTAAATCAGGATAAAAATACTGTTTTCTGTCGAATTTACATCTTGAAGGTATTTCGCAGTTTAATGCAAGTCCGAGCAGGATACCCATGTTTACACATTCTTTGTTAAGAACAGGTAAAACCCCCGGCATACCTAATGTAATCGGGCTGATTTGTGTATTTTGCTCATTACCGAATTCTGTTGAATCAGGTGCAAAAATCTTTGATTTGGTTTTTAATTGAGCATGCACCTCAAGCCCTATAACGACTTCATACTTATCTCTTAATTCTGTCATATCAAATCCCTCTTTTGAATCTCATTTTCCTTAATTCTAACATAAACAAGGAACGAATTTTATTCAACGACGTAAGCACCTTTTTCTTCTACCTTTAATGTTCTTACGTCAGCTTTAATGTTCTGTTTTTCCCAAATATCTTTTACTACTGCTTTAATTTTATCCAAATCGTATTTATGAGAAATTACAAGCATTGAAGGTCCGGCGCCGGAAAGCACACAGCCTAAAATACCGTCCTCATGCTTAAATGCTTCAATTATTTCGTGCATACCGGGAACGAGTTTTTCTCTGTACTGTTGATGCAATCTGTCCTGCAAAGCTCTTTTCATAAGTTTTTCATCGTTTGTATTAACTGCTTGAACAAGCATTGCCAAGTGTTTTGCATTAAATACCGCATCGGCCATAGGAACTTCTTTTGGTAAGACAGAACGAGCTATATCCGTAGCAAGTTCAAAATCGGGAATGCATACGGTTATATCCCATTCCTCAGGCCAATTTAACTTGCAATAGGAAATTGTACCGTCGTCTTCTTGGTTTGAAAGAACGAAACCGCCTAAAATTGCAGGCGCAACATTATCGGGATGACCTTCTACCTCTGTGGCAATCGCCAGTAAAGCTGTTTCATCGGCAGGTTCGCCTAAAAGTTTATTTGCGGCAAGCAGTCCGCCTACAATTACGGATGAGGAACTTCCCAACCCTCTTGCTATCGGAATTTGCGATTGAATATTTATTTTTAATTCAGACGGTACTTGACCGATTGAATTGTATAATAACTCAACTGCTTTATAAACAATATTGTTTTCGTCTTTTGGAATACTGTCAAAAACCATTTCATCAAAGTTTTCTTCCTCAGACATCATATTTATTTCTATTCCAGTTCCCGGAAGAACGGTTTCTTCTATTGTAACAGTGTTATATATAGGAAGTGCCAACCCCAAACAATCAAAACCGGGGCCGATGTTTGCCGAACTTGCAGGCACTTTTACGCTAACTTTCATTTATTATTCTCCTCGTCAGTATAATGGGGTTATACAATAAAGATATTGAAAAGACAAGACAAAAGTTATTGATTTTATCCTATGTTTCAATAAATTTACCCATTGCACGGAATTTTGCATATCTTTCTTCAATCAATTTATCTTCAGGCATTTTTTCCAATTCTTTAAGAGCTTTTGAAATAGCATTTTTGATGTTTTTTGCAGTCATACTTGCGTCGTTGTGAGCTCCGCCTAAAGGTTCTTTTATTTCTTCGTCAATTATACCTAACTGAAGTAAATCTTTAGATGTAATTTTAAGCGCTTCGGCAGCATCTTCAAATTTTGCGGCATCTCTCCACAGAATCGAAGCACAGCCTTCAGGAGAAATAACCGTGTAATACGCATGCTCAAGCATCATAACTCTGTCTGCAACTGCCAATCCTAAAGCGCCGCCGCTGCAGCCTTCCCCTGTGATTATGGAAATAATCGGAACGCTTAATTTTGACATTTCTCTCAAATTCATAGCAATAGCAGCGCCCTGACCTGTTTCCTCAGCTTTTATTCCCGGATATGCCCCCGGAGTGTCAATAAGCGTAATAATCGGCATATGAAACTTGTTAGCATGATTAAACAATCTTAACGCTTTTCTGTAACCTTGCGGCTGCGGCATGCCGAAATTGTATTCCAAATTTTCTTTTGTTGTTTTACCTTTTTGTATGCCTATAATCATTACGGGCTTACCGTCAAGTTTGGCAATGCCCCCGATTATTGCTCTGTCATCCATTCCTTCACGGTCACCGTGAAGTTCAATAAAATCTTCGCATATAAGATTAACATAGTCGAGAAACTTAGGTCGTTCCTGATGTCTTGCTATTTGTAATTTTTGTGAAGGTTTCAATTTTGAGTACAACTCCTTTTTGTAATCTTGGGCTTGTTTTTCGAAAATTTGAATTTGTTTTGCCATATCCAATCCCGAATCCTCGCTCATTTTTTTTAGTTCATCTATTTTCTTTTGTATTTCCGCTATCGGTTTTTCAAAATCCAAAACTGCCGTCATTTTATCTTACCTCTATGCACCATGCATTTCCAAAATATTTGCCAATGTTTTTCTTAAATTTTTTCTTTTTGAAACGATATCAACTTGACCGTATTTTAGCAAATATTCTGCTGTCTGAAAATCATCGGGAAGTTTTTGTCTTATGGTTTGTTCAATAACTCTTCTTCCCGCAAAACCTATTCTTGCCCCCTGTTCTGCGATAATTATATCGCCAAGAGTTCCGAAACTTGCTGTTATTCCGCCGAAGGTCGGTTCTGTCAATAAGTTTATATAAAGTATTCCGGCCTTATCAAGTTTTCCTGCAGCACAAGAAGTTTTTGCCATTTGCATAAGACTTAATGCGCTTTCTTGCATTCTCGCTCCGCCTGATGACGTTACGGCAAGCATCGGTATTCTTAATGCCAGTGCTTTTTCCATTATTCTTGTGACTTTTTCTCCGACTACACTTCCCATTGAACCGCCCATGTAATCAAAATCCATAACAGCAGCCGCAATTGAATGTCCTTCGATTTTGCCTATACCTGTTATAACAGCTTCATCGAGTCCTGTTTTATTGCCTGCTTTTTTTAATCTGTCTGCATAAGATTCCGTATCAAAAAAGTTCAAAGAATCTGTCGGAAGTATATTTTTAAATAATTCTTCAAAAGTGCCTTCGTCAAAAAGCTGAGAAATTCTTGTTCTTGCATTAATTCTAAAGTGATAGTCACAATGCGGACAAACCATTAAATTGTCTTCCAATTCAGCTTTAAGAATTTGTGTATCGCAGTGAACACATTTTGTCCAAAGCCCCGGATTTGCATCCTCAATCCCGCGCATATCTTTTGCTCTGCGTTCAATTTGAGCTTCTTTACGTTTATCAAACCATTCTTGTATTGTCATATATTTTATACATTCCCTAATATTCTGTTTTAACAAAACTATTTTACACCAAAATACCAAAATGGGTATTTTTTTGCAAAACTTAATTTAT
Organism: uncultured bacterium; assembly: GCA_902803165.1. Classification (GTDB taxonomy): domain Bacteria; phylum Cyanobacteriota; class Vampirovibrionia; order Gastranaerophilales; family Gastranaerophilaceae; genus CAG-196. The sequence goes on from CADCOS010000091.1 coordinate 35,367, forward strand.
TTTTCCTCTGTTTTATATTCATTTCGGTTAATTGTCGGGCTTAAACCTTTTACTGCAAAAGGTTTTGCAAAAAATACAGCACTCAAAAAGTTACAAATATTTCCGACAATATTCAATGCAAGTTTAGTATGTTTCATTTTCTGCGGAAGCGCCAGTCCTATGCTTATAAGTGCAAACCCGCCCATAATAAACAGATATGCTTTAAATATTCCTCTCGGCACGGCAACGCAATCGTTAACGTCATGCGGATTTGTAATCTTATCTGTTAACTTATCTATAAATTCACGTTTTTTAGGTTCTTCATTTTTTTGTGAATTTTTGAAATTTATGTTAATTGGTGCTATTTTCATACATACATTTTAAATCCTCTAAAAAAATTTTTTTTACAAAAATCTTTAGCACTTAACAAAAATTAACATAAAACTTTACAAATTTGCTACAACTTGTTTTTTATGTTACTTTTTAAGTGGAATGGCAGGGTTATATGCCGTCGGATAATGAGGATATATGAAAAGTACAACACTCAGAAGATCAAACATTACAAGAGAAAAAGTCGCTATGATGGAGGCTTTGAACCGTTATAACAGACAGCATCAGGATGAAGATTTTTATAAATCTCAAAATAAAACCCGTGAGCTTGATGTTTTATGGCAGTCTTTCGGCGTAAAACCGCAAAGAAACGAAAAAGCTCCTCAGGTTTACTTTGTAACAGGTTTAATCTTGGGTGTAATAATTACTCTTGCTATCACAACGGTTATAAGCTTGCTTATCAATCTTTCAACACCGAAAGATTCAATTGAAGCTCCGGTTAAAAAACAGCCGGCTGTTGAAACTCAAGGTAAATTTTCATTTATACCTTCTGACAGTGCAGCCGTAAAACCTGCGGCACCTGTTGTCACTACCGAAGATTATACGGTTAAATCAGGTGATACTCTTGAAAGTATCGTTATCAGATTTTATGGTTCTTTCGATATGAGCAAGGTTAAGTTAATTCAGGATGCCAATAACATGGCTAATCCGAATGCGCTTTCTATCGGGCAGAAACTAATTATCCCTATGAATTAAGAAGATGGCAAAGACTAAATCCAAATATGTATGTCAAAATTGCGGATACGAAACCGCCGGATATTTAGGTAAGTGTCCTGAATGCGGTGCTTGGGCTTCGTTTGTTGAAGAAGTTACCTCTTTTTCAGAAAAAAGCGTTAATGCGGATTTACCCGACAATAATCCGCCGATGAAACTTTCTCAAATAGAGATGAATTCTGAAATAAGAGTAACAACAGGTATTTCTGAATTTGACAGAGTGCTTGGAGGGGGAATTGTTCAGGGTTCTTTGGTTCTTATTGCCGGCGATCCCGGTATCGGTAAATCGACAATTTTACTCCAAACAGCAGGCAGTCTGTGTAACAATAACAAAAAAGTTTTGTATATATCGGCAGAGGAATCAGCAAGTCAAATAAAGCTTCGCGCAGAGCGTTTGGGAGTAAAATCCGATAATCTTTACATTTATCCCCAAACAAATTTTGAACTTATAAAAAAGCATATTGAATCAATGCAGCCTGATTTGGTTGTTGTTGACAGTATTCAGGCAATTTATACAAGTGTTATTCAAAGTTCTGCGGGAAGTGTTTCTCAAATAAGAGAATGCTGTAATGCACTTATGGGAATAGCTAAGACAAATAATATTTCCGTAATAGTAATCGGGCATGTTACTAAAGAAGGAAATATTGCAGGTCCAAAAGTATTGGAGCACATGGTTGATACAGTTATTCAATTTGAAGGAGATAAATATAAAACCTACAGAATTTTGCGCTCAATAAAAAACCGATTCGGCAACACTTCAGAAGTCGGAATTTTTGAAATGAGCGGTAAAGGGTTAAAAGAAGTTGTAAATCCTTCAGAACTTTTTATTAAGGAATATAATCAAACCCAAACTCCGGGCAGTACAATTATAGTAACAAGCGAAGGGACAAGACCTCTTTTGGTTGAAATACAAGCTCTTGTCGGGACAACTCCTTATCCCGCTCCGAGAAGAATTGCAAACGGAGTAGATGTGGGAAGGGTTTTACAAATACTTGCCGTACTTGAAAAAAGAATCGGGCTGAATCTTTCAAAACAAGATGTTTATGTTAATGTTATCGGCGGTATTGATGTTAACGAGCCGGCTGCTGATTTAGGTATAGCGCTTGCGATTATAACATGCGTGCGGGATGTTGTTTTTGATTCTCATACGGCAATTGTCGGTGAAATAGGTCTGTCAGGTGAAATAAGGGCGGTTAATCATATAGATAAAAGGATTAATGAGGCGCAAAAACTCGGGTTTAAACGAATAATAATACCTGAAGCCAATGAAATTCAAGAAAAATTTGACGGTATTGAAATTATTAAAGTAAGAAGAATTATAGAGGCAATAACGAGAGCAGTATCTAAATAATATTTTTCGGCGATGACTTTTTATTTAAGTTTATTATAATTTATAATATGAAGAAAATATTTACCCTTATTTTAATATTTTTTGCTGTTTCAGGTTGTGTTAATGCTGAAGTTTTGCAGGCCGGTGTTTCGGTAGAAGAAGTGCCAAAAGCTCTTTTCGGTACTTGGAGAGTTAATGCAAAACTTGATAAAACAAATTCTTATTCGACTTTTAAACCCCAAAGTGCCGATTGCTGGAATCTTTCAAGAGTAGACGGCAGAATTAGCTTAGACAATCCTTTAAGCGGTGCGAAGGCGGATATATCGGTAAACACTGTCGAAGGTAATCTTGTTATTTTTTCTAAAAAAACGCCGTACGGAAGTAATAAAATTTTGACTGATACAGTTCACATAAGGATTGACGGAAATAATTTCAGCGGAATAAATTCTCTCACTTTAGAGTCTTTTTCTCTTGTGGACAAGCATTTAATGAAAACGGAAACAGCAACTTATATTATTAAAGGTGAAAAAATTTCCGGCGAAAGTATATTGGCAGGTGATTAGGTGATAAGGTGACCAAGTGAATAGGTGATTCCGTCATTGCGAGGGCAAAAGCCCGAAGCAATCCAGTCAATTAAATGGAAAATTGAAAATGGAAAGTGGAAAA
>CADCOS010000092.1 GCA_902803165.1 uncultured bacterium
AGCTTTTTCTTCTTTCTTTTACCTCGCAACTAAAAGAAAGAAGAAAAAGCTAAATAAAAAAAATATTAATTTAACCCTCACCCTACCCTCTCCCATTGGAGAGGAAAAGAGAATTGATACACCGAAATATATAAAAAGTAGCAAAAAATATTTTTACAGGTTTTGTACTAAAAGTGCACAAACTAAAAAAAGAGGACTTTTATGAATATTCAAAAAATTAATTTTTCTGCTATAAAAAACTACAATTTTATTAACCAAAATAAAAAAGATGAGCCGCAAAAAGAAGATTTTCAAAACTATCAAACATTGCCGATTCAAACGGCATACAACGATTTGACTTTTAATGCCAGAGTTGATAAAGGTTTGAAACGTTTTTATGAATTTAATAAAGACAGAATGCCTATTACAGTGAAAACATATATAGAAAATTTGCCCGATATCAATTCAAGAACCCCGCTTCAAGCTCAAGCTGAAGCTTTTGCCGCTTTGGCAGTAGCTGTCACAATCGCTCAAGTTAAAGAATTATTCCCGGACGAACCTTTGTTCACGGATTTAAAAACAGTTGATGAAACAAACGCAACAAACGGTATTTTGTATACATTTAGAGAAAACAAAGAACTTTTGGAAATGTTTGGCAAATCAATTCTTAAAAATAAAGAAGATTTAACCTTGTGGATTCTTAAAAAATCTTTGTTGGAAGGAAAAACTCTTGATGAAATAAATGCCGACTTTAGAATTGAAGCCAATGAAGATTTTATTGAGCTTAACAGACAGCATGGCGGCAGCGAAGATGTACTTTTTCCGGGTACAATAAAAGCACTTGGTATAAAAAATCCGGAAATGCACTATGTAAATTCTCTAAGATACACAAGAGACGGCTATTCTGATATGGTCGGAGAAAAGATTTCTCAAGTACAAAGAGCAATTTGGGAATCTTTAACACCTGAACAGAGAACCGCAAAAGCAGTAAAAACAGTCGAAAGATTTGAAAAATGGTGGAATTCAATGTCAAGAGACAAACAGCTTGAATTGATTGCGTTTCAAGACAGCGAACTTAAAATGCTGGAAGAATTCCACGCAAATGCAGAAAAAAATAAAACACCACGAAAATCCACTGTTAAAACTACCGAAACCCATACAACAAGTAAAGTTGAACATGAAAAAATCGAAACGTCATTGAGCAAAGATGATTTATTCAAAATTTGGGCAAGAAACAATTTAAAAATAGCTGAAGCCAATTTAACCGAACAGGACAAAGAAATTATAAATAACAAGCGAATGCATCGCAGAATAGAAATCTGGGATTCTATGTCACCGGAAGAACGCACTGAATACATAGAGAAAATGCGTACCGGATCCGAAGTTCTGAGATATGCAATGATTCAAGCATGGAATGACAATCCTGATATCATAGTAGAACTTGGGCTACACATGAAGAAGAACAAAATAGACAGACCGGTAACGATGCTTTATGGCACTGAATCTATCAGCAAGCAAATGTCTGATGTTATGACAAATTTTTGGGAACTTCATCCTGATTTTGGAGAAAGACTCGGCGAATCAATAAGCAATGCTTATTCAATAATAAAATCCGCAAAAAATGACGGAAAGTTTGAACAATTAAAAAATACGATTATGAAAGAACGTGCCATAAGAGAAAAAGAAACCTCTTATGAAATAAAAAACTATAAAGATATTTTACCTATTGAAGAATTGGAAAAATATCCTGATTATATGCAAGATTTTATAATAGCTTACAAAAAAGCCCCTGATGCCGATTATAAAACACTTCCGGAAGATTATTTAAAAATGTTCTTTCACGTTACAAACAAAAACTTGGATGAAGATTGTATTAAATCTTGGACAAAAGTTTTGCGAAAAGAACCGTTAGACGAAAATGACGAAATTAATATAGAAAAAATCAGAGCATTGGAATCTCCTGAAATTGCAAGAATAAACAGAGCACTTGAAGCCACTCTTGCATCTGTTTTGTACAAATATACCAATGATCCTATCGTTTACATGCTTTCAAACGCCGATTGTAAATTTGCCATGAAACAAATTGCTGACGGCAATGATTTGATTAAATTCTATTCAAATAAAATCGGTGAAGTATTTGAACTTGAAGTAAATAATAAGAATGTCGATACCAAAAACATAAATAAACTATACAATTGGTATCTCAAACCGATTGACAACTTTGCCGTAAATAATATACTTTTTAAATTTTTTAATTGGAATACCAAAGAATTTGACAAAGAATATATAATTAACACTATGCAGGCTGTCGGAGATTATATAAGTTTATACGGCTACAGCAACGAAATTGTGTTCATTGACGGAAGTCCATACAATAAAGCGGTTAGAAAAGCTTTTACTCACAAATTTTTGGCAAATATGCCTGACAATATAAATCAAGAAGCTTTTTCAATCAAATATGATTCTCCTGAAGGCTACGAACGGGAAGATTGGATAAGAACATTAATAACAAAAATAAGAAATAAATATACATATTTACCTGAATCAATATTAGATAAGTATACCTCTGCAAACAGCAATGTCTTTAGGGATATGTCTCTTAGCGAAATTAAAGAATTAGAAAAATCATTTATTAATAAAAATTTTGAACACAGAACCATCAGAATTCCTCGTTTAAATTTAATGCCAGAAGAGATTTTAGATATTTTATGTATGGAACAAGCATTAGGTGATGCACTTTATAATGCGACAGGCAATGCAAGAGTGTATGCTTTTTCTTTGGAAGATATGATGGATTTGGCTGATAAATTTAATTCCGCGAAAAAATTTCCTAATACAATTTATGTAAAAGACTCCGAATCAGGTGAGGAATCTGATTTAACAGCTAAACGCAAACCGAATTACTACAATGTAAATAAAATTTATGATGATTATTGCAATGAATCCGGCGAATATTTTAATGAATGCTCAGAGAAAAATGAAAAATTTGATCCTGAAGAAGTATTGTATATATTAAATCCGGATGAAAATAAAGCGGAAATAGATAAATATACAAAAATAAGAATAAATAGCGTCAAAGGATTTTTGGTTGGGTAAACTTAAACAAATTATGACCGATTTTTTCGAACCCGCATTTCAATAAACAAAGTGCGGATGCTCTATTTTGCGATTCGGCGTATATATCACATTTAAACCAATTCAGAGACATTTTTACACATTCAAGATTGTCTTCAAAATGTTTACGTCCCGCAAAACCGTTCAAAAATAATTTGCCGTTATCAAGGAAATAATAAATTCCGCCAATCAATTTTTCGTTTTTTACAAACATATAAAACAAAGTATTGTCTTTTACAAACTCAAAAGAGTTTGAATCACCGATTTTACTTTTGGAATTCTCATACAAATTTTTTATTTCATTTTCATAATCCGCAAATGCCGAATCTGAAGGAATAATAACATTAATCATAAATTTCTCCTATATACTAACTACGGGCAAAAATATTTTTTACGAGTTTTATTAAAACTATGGACAATATGACTTTCAAATCCAAAATAAATTTTGTTACAGACCGTGCTTTTCATCAGCTTAAACACGGGAAATATGTTGATTTTGCGCCAATTGAAGACAGTATTGTTAAAGCAGACGAATTTTTCACGGAAGCAGTAAGAACCTGCACTGCAGGCGGAATAATTGATACAAAAAACAATGAAGCTGTCGGATTTCACATTTTTGATACAGAAGAAACATTTAAAAATATACAAAGCATTATTGATAAGATATTCGGAGCGCTTAAAAATCCAGACAAGTGTCTGCTTTTGGGCGGGAAAAACTTAAAAAATTCTGAATACTCAATTGATATTTTTGAAACAATAAGAAGAGCTTGCGCAGAAAGGTTAAATTCTGTTACTTCGTTTGAAATTCATACTCTGCCGTGGTCGGAAAGCGATTTACATTATTCTTTAAAAGATGATACTTGGAATATACATACAATGTTCAGGACGAATTTGGATTATAAAGAACGCAGCATTTTATCAAACGATGATTTGGCAAACAATTTTAAATATATATATACAGCAAAAGACGACATTATAAATTTTCCTTCCGACAATATTGTCAGAGAAAAAAAATCATTTTTTAACAGATACACATAAGCCATAAATCAAATTTTTGATTCTGATAACCCTTCTATAATGTTGATGACAGGGGCAGTATCTTCAAACTCTTCCGTATCAAGTCCAAGCGCTAGCCTTTGACCTTTTTGAATTTTCCCTATGGAAGAAATCAAAAAATCCAAAACAGCAACCGAGTTTTTGGGCATATCCAAAAACTCAATATCAGCCCGTGTCAATTCCCGAGAGTATTCATCTAAAATAAACCCTAAAATAGAAAGTGTTTTGTCATAAAATTCAATATGTTTTTTATTAACATCATGTTTCTTTTCTTTAATATATTCATTTTTATCTTTTTGCATAGAAAAATCCCTTCTGAACCTAAGATTCAAAAACTCAAAAAAACTTTTATACAACTACAAGATTATTCCCACTTCAAAATATTTATTGACGGAATATACTCGAAATTTTCTTCGGTAACTTCATAAGTTATCGCACCATTAATCGGCTCTGATTGTTTAAACATACAAATAGGGATTCCCTCATCATCAATTACAGTTGCATTATTGTACTTTAAAGGTGTTTCTTCAAAATACTCTTCGGTACTGTTTGATTCTTGTACCAAAATATTTCCGTCTTTAACACCAACAACGCTGAGAGAATGGTCATCATAACCAAGTGTCACAACGCCTTGTTTTTTTTCAATTATATTATATATTTCACTGTAATCGTTGTAGCTTTTACACAAAATCCCCGAACGTTTTCCTATATCATTCTCGTATATACGCACCATTTTACCGCCCGTAATCAATTCAAAGAACCTGAATCCGTAATTACCGTCCTCTATTTTATTAACGGGCTGTTTCTTCTCAATCATTTTTTCTTCCAGTTCAGGATTATTTCGCACTTCTTCAAAATATTTATCTATTGCAACCATATATGCTGTAATGTCACCTTCACCGCCGCTTTGTGTTTCGCTGGCCGCAGCAATTTCTTCCGGAGTAATTATATATATCCCTGAATGAAAACCGTTATCCTCAGCCTCTTGTAAATGTATCGCAAATATTCCGGTTTTTTCATCCCTGTAAATATTGCTGTCTAACAAAATACGTCCTTTTTCCGTCATATTAAGAGCGTTTATTTCGGCATGCGCCCAACAGTTATTTGTCTTTTGGGTAGGAATTTTATCAATTTTTCCGTTTCCCAAATCTGTTCCTTCAAAATCACTTGGCGAAAGAATTTTACTGTTATTCATTTCAATATAATTATCTGCTGCCGATTTCAGATTGTTTTTATTATAAGGATTATTTATTGCAAAAAGTGTTTTTTCCTCTTTTTGCTTTATTTCAATTTCGTAAATTATGTCATACAATACTTCTGAATATTTATAATATTCTTTAGTTTTATTCATTTCTTCAGTTAAATTTCCGTAAGGATCATTTTGTTTTATAAACTTTTTTATAGCAGAGATAAGCGGTTTTATTTGCTGATTTTCTATAAAATCCGCCTGTTCCTTTTTTTGAGAAAGTGTTACCTCATCCCGTTTTTCAGGGTAAAGTTGCGGATCCGATTGAAAAGATTCAATATCATCCTGTAATTTTTGCAATTGATATGTTAAATTATCCAACATATCGGAGTAAACTCTTACATTTTCTATAGTTATATGAATATCCTTTTCAGAAGCAAACTTAAATTTATCCATCAGCTCGGAAAATAAATCTTCTAACTCCTTTTTGTCTTCACTATTAAGCTCATTTACATTTACGCATCCATCTATTGACACCGTACCATTCAAGTATTGTCCGAGAAGATTAAATTCATTTTGCGTATCAATGTCTGCAGGACTTGCTCCGCTTGAATCATAATTTGAAATATATTGTATAACCTTTTCTTTATTATCCGGTATTTTATCAAACATAATAATATTTTCCAAAACTGCTTATCTTACTATTTGTATAACGGCAAAATTCGCATAAACTTTAACTTTTCGGATTTTTTTGTAATAAATCTTTACATTTTTGTTAAAATTTAGCAATTTTTGAAAAATAAAAAACTTAACATGAGTACAGGGAAATTTAAGATGTATTAGTTAAGGAGATTTATTATGAGATTGTATCTTCCAAATGGAATTTATGAGACACACTTTACTGACGGCTTAAAAAAGCATAAAATACCGTTTAAGCACTTGTCTACAGCACGAAAAATCGGAACGGTATGCGGGTTTGCAGGTCTTGCCGGACTTGTCGGAGCTGGAATTTGGTATTATTTAGAATCAAAAAAGAGCGCAAGTGAAGAAGCTATAAATTTTTCCAATCCGAAACCGCAAAATAATAAAGCTGCGGCAGCTGATTCAACAACAACAGCAACAACTGATTCTGTATTTAATAATGAAACACCTGAAACAAAAAAGTCAGATACAACCGGAATGAATGGTTGGACAACCACTACCGAACGTCTTCCGAAAGGCTTAAACCCAGGCTCATACGAATATATAAGACCAGACGGCAGCAGAACCGGAATATTCAATGCACATGCAGTGGATTGGCCTTCAGAAACATCAAAGACACATGTTGTTAAACGCGGCGACACCTTGTGGGGAATTGTAAACAAAGAAGTCAAAGCTCTGCTTGGTGATAAAGCAAAAGGTATGAGTAATCAAGAAATAGAAAACATTACCCGAAACGCCATGGTTGAAGTTTGCCAAGATACCAGAAATCCGGAATATTTAAATTGGGAACCGGGCAAATGCTGCCAAAGACTAGACATTGGAGACACTTTGAACTTGTCGGGTGTAAAAACCACCGTTGAACAAAGCTCACAACAACTTAATCAGGTTGCATAGGAAATCCCGATAAACATTAATGAAATTATCATAAAAAGGATTAAATAATGAAATAAATTATTTAATCCTTTTTCTTTTATGCTATTTCTGCCCAAAGTACCACAGCAATATTTCTTACTGTTTCAAAGATATTTGCCGTGCAAAATGTTCAAAACAAAACACTTTTGTAAACTTTTGTTCGATATTTAATATATTTTCCATTTCTCCTGTTGACAAGTATCATTAATCAACTTAAAATCTTATTATGCTTTATAACTTACTTAAATCTTTTTTCAATAAATTTAATGCATTTGTTCAATGGACGAAAAAAAGTTATTTTTGGCATCCGCTAATAGGTTCAAACCTTGGATTTGTCTTTTTTAATACAACACTGAGCTTAATTAAAAATGGTTGGGACGAAACTTGGAATATTCTACCCAGTGAAAGTGTATATCATACATCCATTATAGAAGGATTTGGGACATTTTTAGTTTTTATATTAATTTTTTGCTTTTTTACACTACCATTTTCAATCTTCATAAATATACTTGCAAAGATAATATACAAAATATTAATTTTTCTACATATTATAAAAAAACAACCTTGTTGTATAACAAATAAATTTTTGTTATACAACAAGTGG
>CADCOS010000093.1 GCA_902803165.1 uncultured bacterium
AACATTTTTATTTTTTTTTTTTGTTTTATACACATCATTACCACCTGCATGTTGGCTTGAAATACCTAAATTTTGGGAATATAAACCAATAAACCCGCTATTTTATACAGTACACGAAAAACCAAACCAGCCGTTAGCAGGAGCAGTATAAACGGTACCTGCCGCACCTACTGACAAAGTAACAGCGGTGTCAGACGGCATTGATAACGCTGACATCATGACCTGAGCTGATGTTGTAACATTACTTAAAGCTGTATCGGCTTTTAATATAAGACTTGCATCAGTACTGTTTGAAAGAGTTGCAACAGCTGTATCCGTGTATGATTCACAATCACTTACCGCAGCTTGCAACTCGGTATCATTTATATACTGAGAATCATTGGTCAATTCACTGACATTTTGGGGAATATCAGAAGATAGCGCATAATCTCCCAAATCTTGCTTTGAATCTATTGCTCTTTGAAGAGAAACCGCTGTAGAATTAACATAAGCCAATGTTACATCAGAGTTTTGTTCAGAATAATATTTAGCGCTGTCTCTTAATTCTTTGGCTTCGTTTTTATACTTCAAAGCCAATTCCGAATAGTATTTTGCTCTGTTATTTGTTACATGGATTATATTTTTTTGTTGATTGGGAAGTTTTTGATACAAAGACATCGGCAGCCCAAAACCGCTACATTGAGTCATATTATATTGATTATTACACATATTAAGCACCTTTAACCTTTCTCGGATATACAATTATCCTGTTTACATCACCATAAAAACTGCCTGAAACAAATAAAGTATCTTCTGTCGGCTCATCACCTGAAGTACAAGCTTTTATTCCGTAATAATAAATTTCGTAATTTTTATTATGAGGTACACTTAAAAGTTCCGTAAACTCAGATGCTAAAATAAAAGTTACTGTATCCGTGTTATTAGCAACAACCTGAAGCTCATTTCCGACAAGATTCCTGTTTTTATCTGTTATTGCAAAATAAATTGTATAATTTGCACTTGAATCAAGTCCGTCTATGGTAATTTCGCCGCTATCGCCTTGATAGAGCGATATCGTACCGTCATTATCAATAATTATCATTTTTATCCTTTCATATTTTCTTAAACTAAACAATTATACGTACCGGAATAAAATAAACATTCCTGAATGTGCAGTTTGAATAAATAACATCATTAGATTTAACCGGTATTGTAATAATTTCGGAAGCATTATCTGCCGCGATATCTCGGCGTTTTAATACTATACTAGCACCGTTAACAATGATATTTCCTCTGGTCGCCGCATCAGGAAGTGCGATAATATACCCGTTTGACGGAGCTGTATAATTTTGCGAAATTGAAATACTTATTACTCCGCCCCAATCAGGGAGCATTTGGTTTGAATTAAGTAATATTTTTGTATCAGCCTTGAACTCGGTAATATCACTGCTCATACTTTGTAAATCATCCCTCAAATCTTCTGACAGATTATTAAATGAAGTATTCAAAGTTGATAAATTTGACGTTAATGAAGATACACTTGCATTTAGTGATTCTATAACTTCGGATATTTTATTATCCAAATATGTAAAATTTTGATTTAAGACTTCAGAACTTGCTAAAGAACCATATTCAATATTTGTTAATGACATTATTTCTTCCCTCCTTCCATAATTACTTCGTAAATTTTATCAATTTTTGCCTGCATGGCATTAAGCTGACCTTTAAGATCATTATATTGTTCTTTTGTAGAATAAGTTTGAGCGATATCACCAAGAATTTCCCGATGCTTTACCTCTAATTTTTCCGGAGTAACAAAAAGATTGTACTGAAATATCAGTGCAATCCCTACTATGCCTACAGGCAGATACTTGTAAATATATTTTTCCATTTTTCTGCCGTCCGTTACAGTCCCGCGCTAAGCAGCGCCAATTGCGCAGCCATTTGCGATATTTGTGACATATCCGAAAAATTTGAACCGTTGCTTTGACTTTGTGTTTTTGACGCATTTCCCTGACTTGTAGCCAATGATTGCCTCTGCGCATCGTTTAAAACACCATATCCGTTCAAATACCACAGCATTAAATTGGATAGCATTGATGCTGTATCTTTTTGCGAATTTGAAAGTAATTCTTGAGCATAATTACCGATTTGCGCAGCATTATTGAGTGCCAACTTGTTATACAAATTCGTTGCTTGAGAGGAACGAATCATATTTCTTCCCGACAAAGGATTAATAATATCATTCTCAAGTGATTTCGCAGAATTATTATTGAGGGCATTCATAAAAGAATTTAATTTTGATTGATTTGTAACAGTATTTAAGGAAGGGTTCATGTAACTGTCCAGTAATGAATTAATATTGCTGTTTACAAAATTGTTAATACTGTCAAACGCAGTACCTTTGTTAAAGTTTGAAACCGTTCCTTTGTTAGTAGTTTGACTTGTCACATAAGGGTTTGTGGTTGTTGTATTTCCGTAAACCGTTTTTGAAGATGTTTTCGTAGATTTTTTACCCATAAAATTTTCCTTTCCGGAGAAATGTCTCCAATTAAGCTTTAACCTTTATTTTCCCGAATTCGATATTGTTAATACAAAAGTTCTGTCCTGCATCTTTTGTCAAAAAAGTTATTTGCAGAGTTTTAAAGTAAGCAGACGGAAGACTTTTTGAAGTGTTTACTTTTTCGTAAGCATAGTTAGTTTTGTCCCAAAAACCTCTGTCATAATATAGAACAGCTTTAACCGTTTTAGATTTAATATGTTTCGTTTTTAATGTTGAAGCATTGTAATCTTTTGTATATTCAATATAAAAATCATTGTCATAATACATATCCAATGTAATTTTAGGCGGATATGCCAAAATTTTAAGCGAATTTTCAACCCCCAAATTCATAGGAGCACACTTATAATAGGATTCGATGTATTCTCCGTCAAAACTGTCAGAAGAATATTCCTCATAAATTTTCTTACCTGCCGAAAACAATTTTCCGTTTATCATTTCCGCGCAGTTAATCTTTTGAGATTTGCGTTTTATCCATGTTTTTCTAAGATAATCATATATCATTATTGAAGAATAGTTTTCATCGTTATTCGGAACAAGAAACCATACCTCATTTCTATCGGAAGTGACAACCGAAACAGCTTTGATTTTATTTAAACCCGAAACAGGTAATGACAACAGCTCCTGCTGAACATCAATTGCAATATTTTCACCGAGAGTTTTATCTCCGTTAACAACTTGTAAGAATGAAAAAACTCCTTTTTTTGTATTATCGTAAAAATACAGCTGTGTTCCGTGAAAAACAAGTGATTTGTAACCGGCGCATCCTCCCGGAGATTCTAACGTTTTATAAAAGCCGTGTTCATCATTTGCTATCATACAAGATGAGTTGGAATGAAACACAGCCAGAGTCCCCAGATACGGATATATTGCCGTAATATTTTTAACAAATTCAATATACCCTGCTGACGTAGTAAACTCAGAATCTGAGGTTGAAAAATCATAAATATTTTCCTGAACCGAATACCATAAAATTTGCTTGTTAAATACCCAAAGTCGTCCTGCAAAAACCACCATTCCAAGCCCTTTAACAGTACGTCCTTCAGTATCAACAGGATTCATAAAGGTAATTTCATTAAGATTACCGTTGCTGTCATATTTTTCAAGTTCAACGGAAAACATCTCTTCACCGTTTGAAAATACCCATAAATCACTCCAACCCTGAGATACATCAATTGCGGAAGATTCTCCTGTCAAACTTAATCCGTCAACTTTTAAACTTAATCTTTCTGTATCAGGATTGAATAAGTAAATTTTTCCTTCTGTCAAGGTTTCGGTATGAACAAAAAAATATGATTTAGATTTTTGTACACTTTCAAAAATATTTACTACAGTTTCCCCGTCAGGAAATTCAGTGCTTATTGAAGTGTTACCTTTTGCAGTACGAATACCGATACCCGAATTCGTTTCGGAAGCAAAAAGCTCAACATTTTGCATATCCGTTGCAGTGATAAGCGATGAAGAAAAAACAGAAGAACTTCTGTTTATTCCGGAGAAATTTGCACAAATTAGTGATTGTTTTTGCATAACAGACTATCCCTTTCGTTTTTTTAAATATTTGTTTGTTTTTTATGTAGGTTTAAATAATGTACTTTTCTTTTTCCTTGTTTGCGAGGGGGGTAAATATCAAGAAGTTTGAAAGAGATTCTACCAACCTGAAAGTATAATATA
>CADCOS010000094.1 GCA_902803165.1 uncultured bacterium
GTAGTAAATATGCCATATTGGTAAGATGCTGAAACAAGTTCAGCATGACATTTAAATTATCATGGACAGTAGTGCCCCCCCCCAGCAAAAAAAAATATTTTTCGGTTTTATAAAAAATGTAATAAATAAACGGCATAATCTTGTGAAGATTAACACAGTACAAACAAATTCAAATCAAAATTTTAAAGCGGTGCAGCTTTCAAGACAAGAAGAATTGAAAGCAAGACGGCTTATTGAAAAAATTACCTCTTCCGAGTATTCTCAAGCTCGTGTAGATTCGTTTGTTTCGGATATATTCGGAATTTTTGATAAACATATACAAAAAGAAGCTAAAAACAAGCTGAAGCCTTGTTATATAGCAGAAGATTTTTTACAAGAGATTTATTTACAATTTTTTATTACACTTCAAAATATAAAAAAATCAGTTAATCCTTTTGAAGCAATATTAGACTCAATAAATAATTATAAAGCATCCAAAAATGTTATGAAACCTGAGTATATGACGATTTCTTTAGATGCGAATATTTTTAAAGATAATGAAAAAGTTAAAAGAGCTGATATGTTAACGGAAGAAAGGCTGCCTGTGTATTCCAGACCATTGACAGAAGAAGAAAATATAGCGAACGTTCGTAATTTAAATGAGGTTGTTTCTGTCAGTAATTTAACCGAGCGGCAGTTAGAGATGTTTAATGCTCTGAGAAAAGGCGGACAGCAAAAAGATATTGCGAACGAACTCGGTATTTCTGCAGGATATTTGTCAAAATCAAAAAAGATTTCTATTGCCAAAATTCAGCAGGCAAATAATGTTTTGCCGGAAGATTATCAAAAAGTTGCAAATGAACTCAAATCAAGATATAAAATTTCAGCAGATAATGAAAAAATTGTCAATGCTGTAATAAAAGGCGAATTAACAACGCTGGATAAGGATACTTTATACAGCAGAATAAAGGAATCTTCAAAAGTTTTGGGAATGTCTGAGGAGAGTTTTGTAAATTTAGCTATGAAACAAACAATATTGTTTCATATATCTCCGCAAGTACTAAGAAACAATATAACTTCGGCAGCGGGTGTACTTAAAATAACAGAGCAAGAATTTATAAAAATGATGAGTAAGCAGCCGTCTATATGTTCAACAAAACCTGAGACCATGAAACGAAATTTAGAGAAATCGGCTAAAACATTGGGGTTAAGTGAAGAAGAATTCAAAAAATGTATATTAAAGCATCCGCCGTTATTAGGGCAGACGTCAGAAGTTTTGGATAAAAATGTAACACAAGCGGCGCAAAAATTGGGAGTCAGGAGGGAACAATATATAAAATGCTGTTTAAGGTACCCGACTTTATTTAGCAGGACGTCTGATTCTATGGAAAGCAGAATAGAAGAGTATGCTAAAATTTTGAATGTTGAAAGAGAAAAGGTGACAAAATATATAATGAAAGCGCCGTCGCTGCTAACACAGCTTCCGGCAACAATTCTTAAAAATGTTCAGGAATCGGCGAATTTGTTGGGGATAACAAGAGAACAATTTTTAAAATGTGCATCAAATGCTCCAACGATGTTATATCTTTCTCCTCAGACAATATTTAATAATGTAAAACAATCGGCAGAATTACTGGGAGTAAGTTACGAGGAATTTTTAAAATGTGCTTTATATACACCGACATTGTTTATGAGGTCTCCGCAAGCATTATTTTCAAACATTCAAAAGCTGGCAGAAATCAGCGGATTGCCGCAGGGAGAAGTTATAAAGACAGCTTTGCATCATACAGGAATGTTTATGCAAAAGCCGGAAAATATTATGAGTAAACATAAGATATTAGATTATTATAAACTAATCCAAGGAAAAACGACGGAAAATTCTTTGTTATGCGGATCGGAAAAGGATGAGACTTGGTATGTGAGAATGCTTTCTTTCTTGGTTTCAAAAAATGATAAAACAAATATAGTGCGTGCGCTAAAGCCGCAGGAACACCTTGTAAATTATTTAAACAGTAATTTGGGTAAGAGTTATAAATTTGAAATTCCGGATGGAGAAGTTGCAAAAGCTTTGATAAATTTTTCAGAAGATTTTTCAAAGAAGACAATTGGTAAAAATATATTTGAATTTGCAATAAAGAAGTAATGGGGAGACTGCTTGATATTTTAGGGATTTAGATGTTAAATAGAGAAAGATAAGCGGACGTAATTCAGTGGTAGAATGCAACCTTCCCAAGGTTGACGTCGAGGGTTCGAGTCCCTTCGTCCGCTGTTTTTTTTGTAAAAAATATGAGTACTGGACGAGAACCCTCAGCAGGCGGAGCCTGACAGGGTTCGAGCGAGGAGCGAGCAGAGTGCGGAGTTCTTTTGCCAAGTGATGAAATCACGAGGGCAAAAGACGGAGACACGTTTAAAGCGAGCGACTCAAGAGAGTCCCTTCGTCCGCTAATAAAAAAAGAGCTTTAAGCTCTTTTTTTATTAGCTTTTGATTACAGGGACGAAGAACCCCAAGTGCGAATGCACTTCAGAGGGTTCGGCGGATTTGCGGACGGACGACACGAAGTTAGTCCGGATAGCGAGGAAA
>CADCOS010000095.1 GCA_902803165.1 uncultured bacterium
GCTTATTTTTGCTATAGCGTCAACTAAATCTTTAGTTATGACTTTAAGACTATTTAAGTCTTCAAATCTGAATAATTTTGCGTCCATCTTCTTATCAAAGCCTAAACGTTCTATTGCATTCATATATCCAACAGTGAACATTTCCGCAACATCAGAACCGTTAAACTTTTCTGCAAGCATCATCTCGACAATAGCTGACTTGGAAACATCGTTGTCTAAAGGCTGATTTTTGGAATGTATGTCATAAATCTGTCCCAATGCCGCTTCATCAGGCATTGGAACTTCTAAATGCAATCCGAATCTGCCGGAAGCGGTTAGTGCGTCATCAAGTAAATCCTTTCTGTTTGTCGCAGCTATTACAAATGAATTGGTATAACTTTTTTCCAAATCACTCATACATCCTAACAGCTGATTAACGACAGTATCTTGAAATCTTGCATTTGATGAACCGTCTCGTTTTTTACCTACAGCATCAAATTCATCAATAAATAATATCGCAGGAGATTGCATTAACTCATTAAAAACATTTCTTACATTGGCTTCTGATGAGCCAACGGTGCTTGAGACAAATTCATTTGCATTAATATATGCAAATCTTGTTTTTGCTTCGTTAGCCAAAGCTTGTCCCAAAAGTGTTTTTCCGCATCTCGGAGGTCCGTATAGCAGTATTCCCTTATTCAATCGTATATTTCTATACACTTCAGGATAATTAACCGGCCGTATTACATATTTTCTCAATTCATTAATTTGTTCATCAAGCCCGCCGATATCATCAAACGTAAATTCTTTCTTAACACCATTTGTTTTATCTTTAGGTCTTGAAATTATTTCGATAGAAGATTTATTAAAATTTTTAAGAGAATCCTTGTTATCAAAACGTTTTTTTACTTTCATATAAGATTCCGCAGCGGAAGAATCTTGTACTTTTGGCGGTACAAAATTGAAGATTACGTTTTTTGATTCGTTAAACAGCTCATGATGTATAAGTATTTTGTCATCTTTTTTAAGTTCTCTGATTTCTCCGCCGGAAAATCTGTTTTTTTTATAATCTTTAATGTCACTGCCTGCTCGCAACCCTCCGCTAAAGGAATTTAAATCTATTATGTAATATTTATTATCTTTTTTAAATATGCCGAAATTGATACTTATTTCATGCTCGGGAAGCTCTTTTTCGTTTGTTGTATATGTGTATGTTTTTAGAATAGGTATATCTATTTTTTCGGCATTTTGTGCAAGACTGTGTTCAAGAACATTTAACTCTTTTTCTTCTCCAAATAAAAAAATAGAAGTTCCGTCTAAAGCCTTGATTCCGTCTTCAAATTTGTCATTAAGTGATTTACCGAAAAGAGAACCGAAAGAAACCACGCTCACAGGCACGGTCGAATTTCGCCGTGTAGCCGCCGCATAAGCGTTATATACATTATTTATCGGAAGTACATTCATACTTTACCGTTCCTTCGTATACCTATTTTGAATTTTATCTTGCAATTACAGCAAGATTTTCTCCTACTTCAGGAGTTTCAGCCTTTGCGTACGGGTTTGATACGATGTTATATTGCTTATTTATATTTCTTCCTCTAAATGCAGGTTTTAATTTCTTTAGTATCATTACTCCGTTTTTAGCTGTTTTTCCGTTTAACACGATTGGGCTGCCTGATTCTGTTACAAGTTTTCCGTTCTTAATTACGTATTTTACCGAATCAGAAGATGCTATATTGATAAACTCAGCACCCGCAATTGCCAAACCTGCCGGTAAAAGAACTTCTTCCAAGTTAAGCTGCGGTTGAACAGGTACATGCTTGTTTGTATTATTTATAGAATAAGCATTTTTATCTCTTGAGCTATTGTATTTTGCACGATGTTTTGGCTTTATTCCTGTTGCGTTCATAATAGATACAGCCATATCCCCGTTAGGATCCTGATATAAGAATGCCATAACGTTTTTATCGGATGTTTCAAGCATGTATGGTGTACCTTCATTTATAGCGTTCATACCTGCTTTACTTCTTATTGAGATAACGTCTTTCATCATATCAAAAATCTGCTGCCTGTATTCTTTTAAAGGTCCTTCCTCAAGCTCTGACCATTTTACAGCACTTCTGTTCTGCATATATACGTTCTTCGCTTTTTCTTCATAACCTAATCCGCCGAGCAGATCTCTCATAAACATAGAAGGAACCCCCGGAAGTGCAGACAAGAATGAACCGTACATAAGTGCCTTTTGAATTGCAGGTTCAGTGCTTGCTCGGAATAAATTTAGCATTATTTCATCTCTTTGTGCCTGAGAAAATGCTTTACCCGAATTAAATTCAGCTTGCTTAATTATCATATTTATAACAGTTTCAAAATCACGTGCAGCATAGCCATTTTTCTTCATAGCATCATAAGTTGATTCTAAAGCAGGCAATTTTGCGCGTTCTTGATTCAATTTCGCTCTGTCAAATTCGTCGACAAACTTTTTCCCGCCGTTTTTGAATTTAGCTATATCTGCCTTATCAGCCATAACTTCTTTGTATGAATCGAGCAATAAAGCTGTAATTCCAATGCTGTACAAATCATATTTCATATAATCGTCGGTTGAGCCGATAATGCTGTTTGCCAAATCTTTGTTTCTTTCACCGACTTTTCCCGCCCAATCGAAGTCGCCTCTTACGGTGTATTCTTTAATTTTATCAAATTGTTTGGCGTTTTTGATAATATTATCAAAAACTTCTTGTGACAAGTTAATTTCGGCTCTGTATAAAATTGCGCTTAAAGATTTTTCAAGGCTTGAAAGTTCAGGAATATTTAATGTTTGAGCATTATATGTAGTTCCTGTTCCCAAATAATTTCCGCTTGTTAAATCAGCAAGAGCATTCTTCAATGCCTTTTTAACTTCTTCATCAGAAATTGTATCATTAATACAATCTCTCATAAGATTATTCATCGCAACCGCTCTGGTACTTACCGTCCTGAAATAATCTCTGTTATCCATATTCATAACGGCTTCCAGCGGAATGTCTTCAAAATTATCTGAGTTTGTAAGTTCACGAAGTGCCAGAATTCTGTTTTTACGATTTTTTTCAAAATCCATACTGTTTATATCCATATCAAGATTTGCATAGAATAAACCCATATTCATGGCTGCGCAGTGAATAATGCTTGGCTTGTCGTGATTGTCGGCAAAAGTCCAAAGGTTTCTTACATAATCAAGTCCTCTGGTTTTTATAAGATCACTAATACGTTCTTTAAATCCTTCAACTCGTTTATCCAAATCTTTTTCAACATATCCTGTTTCAAATTCCGAAGAGAATAGCTTTAATAAATCAGTAAATGTATAAGCATATCCCGCTTCGGTTGTTATTCCTGTTTCGTTAAAGAAAGCAGAAAGAGCTTCATTATAGTTTTTGTATTTTCCGCCTGCTGATGAAACATTGTCATAAACATTTCCGGCACCGTAAATATCTTCCATAAGCATATTTACGTCAGTTACTTCGGCTACAATGTATGCGCTCGGATTAACTTCTTTTATTTCCTGCACAAACTTCTTCCAGAAAGAAATCAATTGATCCCATGCTTCATCAAAAGACATATCCCCATTTCTTACCGCATCCATATCAATTACGTCTTTTGCAGCATCTAAACGGATATTTATTCCCAATCCTGCCTTGTTTGTCATTGCTTCCGCAAGTCTGAAACTGTTCGTATTTGTACCTGCAATTCTTTTTAATATCGAATTTGAAACATATTCAACATCTTTCGCATCAAGCTTATCCATTCCTTTTTGGATTCTGTTTGCAAGCATATTTGCTTCTTCCTGAGGAGTTGAAGCATTTATTCCCAATGCCTTTAAAGTTGTATCTTTTTTAAGCTGTGAATAGTTATATGTGATTTTTCCGTCTAATACATCTTGCGGCATATATTTTGTTTGAAGTTTGTCTCCTGCAATAGCTTTCAGATACGCATATTTTGCGATATCTTTTCCCATCAAATCTAAAACATATTCACCATATTCAGTATAGTTGCCGTTAGCATCAAGAAGTTTTTCAGAAGAAGCTTCATTTACTTTGTTTATAACTTCATCTGCAAATTCTCTTAATACTGTTTCGTACATAGTGTTGATTTTGTTATAAACACTGCTGTAAGGTTTTAAAACTTCCGCACCTTGTTTGTACATTTCAAATCTTGTTTGGCCGATTGTTTCAACATCTGTAGCTCTATTTGAGAAAAATGATGTTGATAAAACTCCGACTGTATTATCTCCAAGTTCTAATGAATCCAGCGGTAATTCCATTAAAGCTTTTATTGTAACATCATCTTTTGTTAATCCGCCTTTTGGAGCTAATTCGTACCAACCGCTGAGTACATTATTTATGCTGTCTGAATTTAATTTTGCATCTTCCGGCAATAATCCGTCAGAAATTAATTTTGATATTTCGGATTCAGTTTTTGCATCTTTAAGAACTTGTGCCGCGTATAATATTTGAGCATCTTTAATAACTTCAGATCTGTATTTCCCTGCTTGAATTGCCATATCTTGTACTTCGCAATTTGCACGTTCTATCATTTTTCTTTCGTAATCACGCTGCGCTAAATCAGGGATGGCTTCCAATAATTTTTCATCATAACCTGAGATATGATGATTAAATTTTAACATATCATTGTTTCCGTCCCAAAAGCTTGCACCTTCTGAGTATTGACCTATTTTGAAATTCGAAAACTGTCCCACAAATAACGCTCCCTGCGGAGAATCTATATCAATAGGAGTTTTTGCTGTTTTATTGTATTCAACAAGTGATTTTAATCTTTGTTCGTACTCTTGCGGCTTAATTTCAAAAGCATAGTTTATAACTGTATCTTTGGATGAATTAATTGCAATTTCATTTTCACTCAAAGCCTTATCGTATTTACTTATAGGTTCTTTGATGCTATCAATTTGTTCTTTTGAAACTTGTGAAACATCATAAACCTGAAAATAAGTTTCTTTGTTACTGTCGTAATCAGGGTTCGCCTCAATTTTTTTCGTCTCGGCATTATATTTTACTGTCGGATTTATTACAGTAAATCTCAAATTCGGATTGTCAGGATTTGCGACACCAAAAACTATAGGATTGTCCTTAGTACTGCTCATTCTGAACCAATAATAAGTTTGAGGATTTTGATTTGCCCATCTCAAAGCATATTGAACATGAACACCTTCCAGACCTTCGGAAGTAACGGCAAAATCATCAACATACTGTCTTCCGTTAGCAAAAAGGGTTCTTACAAAAGTTTCATAATTTTCAGAGTTTCCTACTTCTTCACTTATTTGCATTAAGTTTTTAGTCCAATAACGGCTGGCATTTTTGTTATCTGCACCCCAAATAGGTGTTGAGAAAATTGTTTTTACACCCATGTCTTTGAAGTTTTTAACATCATACTCCAGCCCTGCAAGAGTTCCGCCTATTTCATTAGCTGAATTAGGGATAATACCTTCTGCCGCTTTTTGTTTTGCTTTGTCATAGATTACTTTACCTGTTTCAGGGCTGTCAAAACCTGCATAATATGCACCTGCTCTGTGGCTGTCAGGTATTGTTAAAATACTTTGTCCTTGATTACGAGGTGAAGTGCCGACTTGAGGTATAATATTCATACCGTCAGAGTTTTGTAACCCTGAGTCAATAACATGTTTCCCGTCTACATATATGCTGTAAGCAACCGGCATATTTAATTTTACGCCTTTTAAAGCCTTTAAATTAACAATTGTTCCTTCATCTTTTAGCGCTATTTGCTCCGAAACCGGCGTGTATACAGTACTCCCGTCGTTTTCTTTCTTCATTGCGTAGAATTGAATTTTAGCATCCGCATCAGAACTGTGCGGGATATTAAACCTGTAAACAGGCTCTCCAACATTGTTGATTTCTTGCTTGTAACCCTTAAAAGATTGGGTATTAATTGGATTTGTAATCTTACTTATATGCACCTACGAAACTCCTTCATATATATATTAAAAATCTAAAATATTTTTTTTTGCTTTATATCCCGAATTAGTTTTAAAATATTTTACAAAAGTTAATATTGTATAAAATACACACAATGCAAGGATTTGCATGGTGAATTATATTACAAAAAAATATGGTGCGCAAGTGATTCAACAATAAAAACGGCTAAATCTTACAAGATTTAGCCGTTTTTGATATTTTATATCCGTTAATTACGCATGAATAAGCGCTTTAACTTCTTTTCTTTTTACTTTCAAGGTCGTTGTTCTTGGCAAAGGTCCTTTGTTAATAATAACATTTGTAGGTCTTTTATAAGGCGCAAGATGCTCTGATAAAGTTTTTACCTCAACTCTTATCATTCTTTCAATATCATCTTCCGAATAGTTATCATACATTTCTTTTTTAGGCACAATAACTGCTGTTACTTCCTCTGTGCCGTCTTTTGCACCAAATTCTCTGACCGTTCCCAAAACACATACTTCTTGTACATAATTACTGTTTTCAATAACAGCTTCAACTTCTTCCGGAAATACTTTTTTACCGCCTTGAAGAACTATCATGTTTTTAATTCTGCCTGTAATATAAATATGACCATGACTATCAATTTTTGCAATGTCACCGGTATGAAGCCATCCGTCTTCATCAATAATTTCTGCAGTCATTTCAGGTTGATTATGATATCCTTTCATAACAGAAGGTCCCCTCAGTAAAAGTTCTCCTGTTGTGCTATCAGTTTTTGCCTCAAAATGAGGTAATGCCGGACCTACAGAAGAAAGATCTCCCGGTCTGTCTATGTTTACGGAAACAACAGGACTTGTTTCCGATAATCCGTACCCTTGATAAACTCTTATACCAAGTCTTTCAAAAAATTTACCTACTTCAACATCAAGCGGTGCGCCACCTGAAATACATCCCCAAAATTTTCCGCCAAATCCCGCATGTACTTTAGAAAATAATTTCCTTCTCATATTGTATGTAGGCAAAAATCTTGCAAAATGATACATTATATTAAATATAAATCTTGCAACCGGAGACATGGAGCTAATTTTCTTTTCAATACCTGCTTTTAAGAGTTTTAAAAATGCCGGTACTACAAGCATGAATTCAACACCTTTTTCCTTCATAACACTTGTAATGTCATTTGGTTTCAAACTTGTTGTGTAATACACTGTATGACCAAAACTCAAAAATGTTGAAAATCCTACAGTCATTTCAAATAGATGGTTCATAGGCAAGATTGACAACATTGTTGTTTTTTTACCGCTTTTCAAAATTCTGTTAATTGCATAAGTCAAATCTTCCAGCTGCGCATTAACATTAGCAAAAGAAATTTCCACACCTTTAGGAGCGCCGGTTGTACCGGATGTATATATAATCAATGCCGTTGATTTAGAACTTCTTTGTCTCCATTTTGCATCATATTGATCAGGTAATTCGTAAATATTTTTAATACCATCATTAGTTGCATGTTCATCATTAACCAGAATATGCTGAATTGATGAAATTTCATTTTTAAGATATAAAGCAGTGTCCAAGTAATGTTGCGAACACAAAATAACTGTTGGCTGACAATCAGAAAGAATTGATTTTAGTTCGTATTTTGAAAGCTTTATATCCAAAGGTACTGTAATTGTACCTGTTAAAACTGACGCAAATACGCATGGTGCATATTCAGGTTTTGATTCTGAAAGTATAGCCAAACATTCTCCTTTTTTTATTTCTAAATCTTCAATCAAATATCTGGCAATTTTTCTTGAAAGCAAACCAACCCCTTTATACGTCATTTCAGACCAGCCAAATGAATTTTTCATTCCGACTGCTATTCTGTCGGCATAATCGGCAGTTTTATTTTCTAAAAAAGATAAAATGTGACTATTTCTTGATTCCATAATTCCAACTCCAAATTAATTAACTCCCAAATCACAAGATTATTGTATATTTCTTAAAAAATAAAGTCAAGAAAATCTTAAAAATAGTGCGTTTAATATTCTTTTAATTAATATAATTCACCAAAATATATATTTGGGTGTAAAAAACCATTTTCCCTCGCCCCAATAGGGGAGAGGGTAGGGTGAGGGGTTAAAATAAATATATATAATCTTTTTTATGTACTTATTTCTTTTTCTTTAATTGCGAGCTAAAGAAAAAGAAATAAGTACCAACAAAGAAA
>CADCOS010000096.1 GCA_902803165.1 uncultured bacterium
AAACAGTCCTGCGCTTGAGATTTTGAATAATAATATTGTTCCGTCTCAAAAAATTCTTTCGGCGCTCAGAAGAACCCAAGTTCCTTTGCAGCCGATATTTCTGGTAAAAACAGATTTTATAAAAGAAAGTATTGAAAAACTTGAGCCAATAAAAGATGTTTATATAAGAAGATTTTGGTTTCCTGCAAGATTGCAGATTATAGTTGTAGAAAGAACTCCGATGGTTACAATATCTCCGAATACGGACGTTCCGCCGATAGCATTTTTCTCATCGGACGGAAAGCTTATCGGAAGAGAATATATGCCGCTTGATGAAAGCTTTGATACCGTAAAAGTTATTACTTACGGAAGCGGAGATGATTACAGGAATTGGGATATTAATAAAGTAAATAACTTTAAAAGGCTGGCGAATGTAATCGAATCCGAAACAGGAGAAAAGGTTGAATACATAGATTACAGAAACCCGAAAGATGTTTACGTAAAAATTCCTACGGTAAATATAAGACTCGGAAGTTTAAATCCTTCAATATACCAAAAAATCAACAGGCTTCCGTCTTTAATACCGCAAGTAAATATGATTAATAAAAAAGTCAAGTATATTGACTTACGATGGGATTCTAATTATATAAAACTGGATGAATAATGCCTAAAAACGCATATATACACATTCCTTTCTGCAAGCAGAAGTGTAAGTACTGTTCGTTTGTATCTTACACAAATTTTGGTTTGAAAGACAGTTATATTACTTCATTAATTAAAGAAATCAAAAATAATTATAACGGCGAAAAGCTTGAAACTATATACTTTGGCGGGGGAACTCCTTCCCTTCTTGATGTAAATTCAGTAAATTTAATTCTAAGCAATTTTAATTTTGATTCCGAAACAGAAGTTACATTTGAACTTAATCCGGATGATGCTGAGTCTGCTTATCTGAAAGATTTAAAAAATATAGGCATAAATCGTTTGAGTATGGGTTCACAAACCTTTGACGACAATATTTTGCGTTATATAGGAAGACGTCACGATTCAGAGGGTATTTATAAGGCGGTAAAAAATGCAAAAGATGCCGGCTTTGAAAATATTAGTCTTGATTTGATTTACGGATTGCCAATGCAAAATCTTGAGATTATGAAAAAAGATTTGGAAAAAATTATTGGACTGAACGTACGGCATATTTCAACTTACGGATTAAAAATTGATGAGTCTTCTTATTTTTATTCCAATCCGCCGAAGGACTTGCCTGATGATGATTTTCAAGCCGATATGTATATTTTTATAAATGATTATCTTGAAAAATACGGTTATAATCGTTATGAAATAAGTAATTTTTCTAAAAAAGGCTATGAATCAAAACATAATTTGAACTATTGGAATAATTCGGAATACTATGGTTTTGGTGCGGCTGCACACGGTTACATAAGCGGAATCAGATATTCAAATCCGAAAGGTTTGTCGGATTATATCAAAAATCCTTTGAAAAAAGAAACCGAACACAAATTGTCCGAACAAGAAAAGCTTGAAGAGGAGATTTTTTTAGGATTTAGAAAAACAGAAGGAATTGTTGTTTCCAAAATTAAGAACGAATTTAATTTTGATTTCGAAAAAGAATATCAATATGTTATCAATAAATATTTTCCGAAATACATGGAAAAAACTTTATCAGGTTACAGGCTCACCTTAGAAGGTGTATTGTTAAGCAATATTATATTGGCGGAATTTGTATGATATAATTATTAAAAAATCGGAGTTTAATTATGAAAAAACTATTAATTATTTTGTGTTTAATTATTTTGAGTGCGCCTTGTTTTGCGGGCGGTGTCGGGTATATCAATTATGAGAAGGTTATTACAAATTATCAGTTTGCAAAAAACAGTTTGACTGAGCTTGAAAACAAAGGTCGTGAACTTCAAAAGTATCTTGAAGCAAAGGAGGCTGAGTTTAACAAAATTGAATCAGCTGTTCAGAAAAAGAAATTTGAAGCAACGGTCAGAAATGAAATTCAAACAAAAGAAAAAGCCTTTAATGCTTTCAGAGAAAAACGTGAAGAAGAAGTATATAATAAAATTCACGCCGTATCAGAAAAAATTCGTTTGGAAAAAGGACTTGATGCTATTCTTGATGCAAGAAGCGTTTTCTCAGGCGGTGTCGATATAACGGATGAACTTATTAAAAAACTCAATGCCGGCGGATAGGGGTAAATTAACCGAGTCTATTATTAAGAGCGTGTTGTATTTTTGGTAGTCATAATATTTGACGGGCAAAAATCGCTCAAAACCGTGTATCTGCCTGTTTTTTCTTTTGAGGATAAGGCTCTTAATGATGTATTTGTAAGAACAACTTGGTTTTGTACGCACTCATAACCTTTCTGTGCGCATATTTGTTCATGTTTTTCTCCGATTGTAAGATATCTTTTGGTACGTAAAAACATTCCGAAGTTTTTGTTTCGCTGTTTGATTTTATCATAGGCAAAACTCAATATTTCATTAATATCGCAGTCAATCCAATCGGAATGAATAATATCAACTATATAATTTTTATTATCGGAAGTTTGCACTGATACACATCCAACGGTGTTTCCCGATTTTTTATCCTGAATTACGTATTTATACTCACTATAGTATGACAAACCTTTGAACAAATTCTCTTTAAATTCACCTATTTCCGCTCCCAATAAAGGTCTGAAATGAGGAAGCAATATGTCATTGTACATATTTGTCAAAGTGGAAGCGTCAGAATTTCTAAAATTTCTAAATTCCTTTTTATCATATTCTGTTTTAGGCGATTCGGTTATTCTCCATATTTTTTCATAAGAAATTTGGCTGAATCCGCACTTGGAAACAAACATAGAAAGCAGCTCGGGTAAATAATTATCTACTTTTACCTGAACAGAGATTGCTCCCATTGCTTTGTATTTGGAAACTGCATACTGAACTAATTCCGCAGCATCTTCATAAGCGTTTTCTTCAAAAAATAATTTTTTTATTTCAACCCTTTTTTCAACCGCTTTATTGGGAGCAACCGTAATAAGTCCTTTTAAACCGTCTTCATTTTTCAGTACAAATGATTCGGGAAGGTATTTCAGTTTCAACGGCAGTATGTGGTGAAATAATATAAACGGGTTAAACATAATATTGTTTATATAATTATCAATAGCACCGTTATTAAGAAATGAAATCATTTCCAGCGCACTCTTCTTATCAAAATAATATAACTTCCGAATCTTTCTCATAAAAAAATTATATCCCTTAAATGTTAATCGTTCAAGCTTGTTAACAGCTTTGTTGTCACTTGACAACGATATATTATGAAATATACTGCAGTACAGCAAGATTGTGTGTGTTTGTTTATTTCTATGCAAAAAAAGTATTTCAAGCAGTGCAAAAAATGAAGTTGAATCAATATTAAAAAGGGTGTTCAGATAGTAGTTCTTATAAAAAAGGATTGGTTTTGCCAATCCTTTTTTGTTTCCTATGTATCAATATTTGTTGCATATACCGCATTTGATTCAATAAAGTCACGTCTCGGTTCGACCTTATCACCCATTAATATATCAAACAATCTGTCGCACATCATAGCATCTTCAATATTAACTTTTAAAAGGGTTCTTGTTTCAGGATCCATTGTAGTTTCCCACAATTGCTGCGGCATCATTTCGCCTAAGCCTTTGAATCTCTGGATTGTTAAGCCCTTTTGTCCTCTGTCATCAACGATTTTTTGTAATTGTTCAAATGATGTAATTTCAACTTCGCCGTTTTCGCTTTCAAGAATCAGTTTTTCTTCTTCTTCGATTAAGTAATCACGAATCAACGGATATGAATTTTTCAGACGTTTAAATTCATTTGACTTAATAATGTTAGCTGTAATCATTTCGTGTTCATTTTCAAACAAATCGAGTTGAATACCGTATTTTGCTGTATCAGGATTGTATTGTAACGACACTTTATAATTTTTAGCTTCTGATACATTATAATTTTCAGCGTGGTCTTTTAAGTAATGTTCAAGATATTCCAAAACCTCTTTCATCTTATCCTGATTTTCAAAATCCTCCGCTTTAACATCAGAACGTATCAAACCTCTCAATACAACGGATGGAATAATATTCAAAATCGGGTTGTTATATGCTTTGTAGAATGTTGACATGTTTTGAAGCAGTGTTAATAATTCATCTCCTGTTTTAACTTTTGATTTTGTTTTGTCAGACAAGCTTAAAGACTTTATACCACGTTCTTTCAGCATTTTATCAAGTGCATGTTCGTCATACAGATATTCTGAAGTTTTGCCTTGAGTAACTTTGAATAAAGGCGGTTGTGCAATGTATACAAAACCGTTTTCTATCAAAGGACGCGCATAACGGAAGAAGAATGTCAGAAGCAAGGTTCTGATATGAGCTCCGTCAACATCGGCATCTGTCATAATGATAATTTTGTGATAACGAAGTTTTTCCAAATTAAATTCTTCGTGGTTTCTGCTTATTGTAATACCAAAAGCCTGTACCATGGATTGAATTTCGTTATTTGCATAAATTTTATCCAATCTTGCTTTTTCAACATTCAAGATTTTACCTCTTAAAGGTAAAATTGCTTGGAACATTCTGTTTCTTCCTTGTTTAGCGGAACCGCCTGCGGAATCTCCCTCAACAATAAAGATTTCGCATTTTTCAGGCTCTCTGTTAGAGCAATCGGCAAGTTTACCCGGAAGAGTTGAATTTTCCAAAACGGATTTCCTTCTTGTAAGTTCTCTTGCTTTTCTTGCTGCTTCTCTTGCTCTTTGTGCCTGAAGAGTCTTTTCAATAATAGTTCTTGCAATTTTCGGGTTAAATTCTAACCATTCCTGCAATTTTTCTCTTACAACATCTTGTACTGCGCCCATAGTTTCCGAGTTCCCGAGTTTTTCTTTCGTCTGACCTTCAAATTCAGGATTTTCAATTTTAACGGAAACTATAGCCGTTAAACCTTCTCTTACATCATCACCGGAAAGATTTTGTTCGGAATCTTTTAAAATCTTGTTTGTTCTTGCATAATCATTCAAAACACGGGTAATAGCGTTTCTGAAACCTGTTAAATGTGTTCCGCCCTGATGGGTATTAATATTATTTGCAAAGGATAGAATAGACTCGTTATATGAGTCTGTATATTGCATAGAAACTTCTACTTTTGTAGTTCCTACCATTTTTTCCATATAAATCGGTTCATCAAAAAGCGGAGTTTTATTTTGATTCAAAAATGCAACATAACTTGCAATACCGCCTTCATA
>CADCOS010000097.1 GCA_902803165.1 uncultured bacterium
CTGATAATTTCTCCCGAAAACATATCCGCTTCTGTTTTTCTTCCAGCCAAAATATCTTGAAGCATTGATGTTTTTCCGCTGTCAATCATTAGGTCTAAAGCATTAATTGAATCACGTTTAAGATTTTCTGCCCCTTTTATACCCTCTTTTTGAGCAATTTGTTGAATTTCATCTACAACCTTTCCTGCAAATTCTTTGAATGCATTATTTTTTTTCATATCACCAAACGTAAGATTCATTATGGCTGAAGTTTGGTTAGAAAAAATATTTAGAGAAAATTTTAGCCACAAAGAGTACATAATATTTTCAGGTACATCACAATCCACGCCGGAAGTTTGAAAGAAATTTTTCAATATACGAACTTTGTCTGAATTTTCAGCAAAAGGAGAGCCGAAAACGATTTTTCCTACACCGTCTTGAGTAACGTTATTATCTTCTCTTACGGCGCTATGTCCTATAAAATATGAATACAAAACTTTTTCCCGACCATAAATTTCTGCAATTTTTTCTTCGCTTGAAATTCCGTTTATAAGTGAAATTATGATTGTGTCTTTTTTTACGTAATTTTTAATATAATTAATCGCCGAATCCAAACCGGAAAATTTTGTAGCAATTATAATTAAATCCGCATCTTCGCTCATTTCGGGGGTTACATAATTCAAATCAACAATTTCTCCGTTTAAAGCAGGCGGATTAATTTTATAATTCTCGATTCTTTTTTTGTCTGCTAAAATATACAATTGGCAAGCTTTTTTTAATTTGTTTGCACAAGTCAGACCTATTGCGCCAAGTCCGCATATTACAACTTTTTTGATTATTTCCATAAAAGTAATTCTACAACTTTTTTTTTAAACGAACAAGTTTTCGCAAAAATTTTGCACGATTTTCGGAATATAAATAATTAAGTTTTGTAAACTTAGCATTAATTGTTAAGCGCTTTCTTAACAATTGACGCTTTTTTATCTCATTTTTCAATAGTTGCGTAAATATTCATTAATAAATGTAACAATGATAAGAAAAACGCTAAAGACACAATGAAAAATGCCGTTAACACATACATCGGGAACATTTAAGTAAATCGGAGTATGTGAAATGAAAAATGTGTTATTGTCGTTATTAGTGTTTGTCATGCTTACAGTTACCCAAGCGTTAGCATACAATATGAAAGATTTTACTAATGATGCAAAAATTATTTCTGCTTTACAAATACTTGAACAATCAGGTGAATATGATGTATTTGCCAATTTACAAAAAAATGCGGTAAAAATCAGATTTTATAACTTATCAGGTTATGGAACGGTTTACGCAACAAATTCTTATGATCAATACGGAAGAAGGGTTATTTATATCAATTCTGTTTATGCAAACGCACCTACAGAACAAATTGCTTGCTTAATAGCACACGAAAGTATGCATGTTTTAAGAAAAGCTACTTTAGAAGAAGAAACAATCGCTACTCAAAAAGAAGCGGCTTGTTGGGCGAAATTAAAAAGAAGTTCTGTTTCTTATCCTGATAACAAATTAACAAGAAGACTGGATAAATTAGCTGATTTACGTACAGCTTCTTATGAAGACG
Source organism: uncultured bacterium (assembly GCA_902803165.1). Classification (GTDB taxonomy): domain Bacteria; phylum Cyanobacteriota; class Vampirovibrionia; order Gastranaerophilales; family Gastranaerophilaceae; genus CAG-196. Next base: position 1,577 of record CADCOS010000097.1, read on the forward strand.
GTACTGATTATATCCACAATAAAATTGCCAGCAGCAGTTTTTATAAAGCGCAATTCGGCATTTAAAAAAGTTTTAGTATTTCTTTCACATACGAGCCTTGAATATCAAGGCTTTTTTTTTATGTTTTTATAAAAATTTTAAGTATTTTAAATATAAAAAAGAATGTGCTAAAATCTTTTTGAAGGGAAAAGTTTTATGAACAAAAATGCTGTTTTTGCAGGAAGCTTTTATCCTGAAAAAGCCGAAGAATTAACCAATTTGTTAAATTCATATAAAATTCAGGAAAATATTAAATACAAAAGTAAAGCGATTATTGTACCGCATGCCGGAATAACATATTCAGGACATGCCGCGATGGCGGGTTTTCAGCATTTGGAAATTTGTGATAATGTTTTTATTATCGCACCGTCTCATCATGAAAATTTTAACAATATAGCTTTACCCGAATATACTTATTTTGATACACCTTTGGGAAGTCTTGAGGTTAATAACAGAAGAATAAAAGAAATTGCCGGAAAGTTTCCGTGTATTATATCAAATGAAATTTTTGATAATGAACATTCGATAGAAGTGGAACTTCCGTTCCTTCAAAATATTTCAAGTCCGCAAATAATGAGTGCAATGGATTTTGTAAAAGGACTTAAAAAAATAGGTAAAAAAATACGAATTATACCGGTATTGACAGGTAATTGTGATTACAGGCTTATTTCCGATTTAATTGCGGCATACTGGGAAGATTCTTCATTTATAATATCCTCCGATTTAAGTCATTATTACACAGGAAATGAATGCAGACAAATTGATACCTATACTGCAACTATAATTGAAACGGGCAAAATAGAAAACTTCAAGCCTCACCAGTGCTGCGGTTTAGCCGGAATAATGGGTTTGGTAGATTTTGCCAATAATAATGACTGCTCGTTAATAAGAACTATGATGTATAATTCAGGTGATATTACCAAAGAATATGACAAAGTAGTCGGTTACGGTTCCTGGTTTTTGTATACGGATACCAAAAATGAATATTTAGAGAATTATTATTCAGATTATATTACTGATATTGCAAAATCGGCAATAAATTCAGCTATAAAAGGTGAAGAATATAAACCGACGGAAATACCTGCCGTCTTAACTCAATACGGGGCATCATTTGTAACCTTGAAGTTGAACGGGGTTTTGAAAGGCTGTATTGGTTCAATATATCCGACAAAGCCTTTAATATTAGATATTATAGACAATGCTGTTAATGCAGGATTTAACGACCCGAGATTTGAACCTGTTACGGAACGGGAAATTCCGTATCTCGAAGTAACAGTGTCGGTACTATCTTCTATAGAACGTATAGAATTCAGAGATGAAAAAGATTTGTTGTGTAAAATATATCCTCACGGAATAATTATAGCTGACAGAAACAACAGAGCTGTTTATTTACCGGAAGTTTGGGAACAGCTCCCTAACAGAGAAGTATTCTTAAATTCGCTTAAAGAAAAAGCGGGATTGAATCCTACATATTTTTCCAAATCATTGGAAGCATATAAATTTAATACGACGGTTATTAAATCACATTTTTAGATTGTATCAGGGTTAATAGGATCTCTTTGAATTAAATCAATGCTCTCAATAATTTTCTTCCGCAAATTTCTGTAATAATTTTTGTCGGATTCGGTTGAAGAATACAATTCTCCTTCTGAAGCTACATCTATAAGCTGTTTCAATAAATCAATCGTCATAGATATTTCTTTAAAAATTACACCTTCTTCTTTAGAAGCAGACCTGTATTTGTCACTGTACAGATATTCCCAAACATCTTTGCTGTCGTAGCCTTTTCCGTTCATTTGGGCCCATTTGTATACAAAATCCATAATAGTTGAATCCAAAAGCATTTCTCTGTCGGGATTTAATCTATAAGAAGTTTCTTCGTGCTTGCGGACTTCTTTTAAAGCATCTCTGGCAGCGGAAAGAAAATCAATATCATTATTTTTAGGCATTTCAAAAACTTTCTCAATATCATTGCTGCCGTTTAAATATCTCACATTAGCAAGTCCCGCAAAAATTCCCGCAATTTGAACAGGGTTTAAATTCGCAAGAGAGTGATTTTCAACCATGTTTACTATAGGAATCTGTTCATATCCGTTAAGTTTTTTTATAAGCTGTCCTTTTATCATAAGTTTTCCGTCAGGAGTAATATAATTTTCTTCTGTTAATATTTTTCTTCTGACTCTGTATCTGTCCATTAATTCTTTTAGTTTTAATTCACCAAAACCATCTTCAGACTTGTATACATAGAGCGATTTTGAAAGTATATTTTCAAGTTCTTCTTCATCAACAAATTCGGACATGTATGTTGTTATAAATGAATAATCCAAATCGATATTGCTATTCAGGGCATTCGGAGCAGATTCTATAAGATTTTCATAGAATTTTGTTTGTTCTCCGTTGCAGCTCAATGAATAACAATAGCCGACTTTGTCAATACCGCGTCTGCCTGCCCTTCCCGCCATTTGGTGGAATTCATTCGCTGTCAAAAATCTCTTTCTGTCAGGTGCTCCGTCAGGAGAAGCCGTCGGTTTTCTCGGGGAAGAAATAACAGTGGTTTTTGCCGGCATGTTAATTCCGGCAGATAAAGTTTCTGTTGCCAAAACAACTTTTAAAAGTTTTTTCTGAAATAATTCTTCAACTAAACGTTTTTGTGACGGTAAAAGCCCCGCATTATGAATCGCATATCCGTTTAATAATGCTTCTTCGTCTAAAGTTCCGCCTAAATAAATTCCGGCATCTTTATATTCCTTGATTATTGAATCGATTTGTTTTCGCTCATGCTTATCCGTTAATGATATTCCTTCTTCATGAAGGTAATTTAATAATCGTCTGCATTCTTTTTTGCTGAAAATGAAATAAATCGCAGGTAATTTATCCGCATCATATAATTTTTTCGTTAAATATTTATAGGTATTATGACTGGGTTTTGCATAAATTGATTGTGATATTTTAGCACCTTCTTGCGCCGCCCTGATACGTTCTTTTTTGTTTTTGCTTTGCGGTAATTTTATTTCTGCTGCGGCATGTTCAATATCAAAATTTAAAGGAACATGACGGTTTTCGGAAGGAACATTAATTAATACGGTTTCTTTTACGTTACTTTGAGAAGGCAGCGGGTATGATTTTGTCATATCGGCGACAACACCTTTTCTGTTTTTAACGGAAGCAATCCAATCATTTATTTCTTCATTGTTTCCTATAGTTGCGGAAAGCGAAAGTATCTGAACATTGTTAGGCGTAAACATAATAGATTGTTCCCAAATGCCGCCTCTGTCTACGTCACCCAAATATTGCAATTCATCAAAAATTACTGTTCTTAAAGAATCCGGAGTTCCTGCATCAGAATATTTATCAAAATTAAATTTCTTTGCAGCTACCATGTTGCGGTAAACTTCTGTTGTCATAACAATTATAGGAGCTTCGGGGTTAATTTTTTTATCGCCGGTAACAAGACCGACATTTTCTTCTCCGTATAATTTTGTAAATTCCAAAAATTTCTCATTGCTTAAAGCTTTTAGAGGAGTGGTATAGAAAGTTGTTCCGCCTTCTTTTAAATTTTTGGTAATTATATATTCGGCAATTGCGGTTTTTCCTGTACCCGTAGGAGCGGTAACAAGTACGTCATTCCCTGAATATAAATGCATTGCCGCAGCGGTTTGAAATTTGTCCGGTTTGTATGGTTTACCTGTCGATTTATCAATTTTAAATTGAAAATAATTTTCTTCCGCAGTTTTGTTATAGTCCTTTAAAAATGTTGAGATGACAGGTGTTGTAACAGCGGCGGGAAGTAAAGCAGCAGCTGTTGTTACTGCTTTAGAAACTACGGCGTCCCCTGTCTTTTTGGATTTTACAATCTTATTAGTAACGATTTTGTCAATCGGTTGTACTTTTACCATTATGACCTCATTTAATTAATTAAATACCGCTGAAAAAATTTTTTGCGGTTAATATTAAAATTTTGTTACAAATTGAGGATGCGGAAAAGCATTAATTCAATAAACAATTGCTGCATCTAAATGTAAAGATTTGTGTATATATCACTTGAGAAATAAATTTATGCATTTTAAACTGCATGTAAGGTGTTATTATGGAGTGTGTGTTATGAAAGTAAGCAGTATTAGCAGCTGTTATGGCAGTTATTCTAACAAAAAAGTTCATTCTGCAAAAAATCAACCGAAAATTTATTATCAAAATGTTGCTGCCCCAAGTTTTAACGGCAGTGCAGGAAAGGTTATCGGAGGAATAGCAGGATTTATTGCTATAACAGCGATATGTCCTGCAATAACAATGATGGGGCTGGGAGGATTAGGGGTTCTGGCAGGTCTCACTGTAGGAAATGCAGTGGACGAAAAGATTGAAGAGAAACAAGAGCAATCAGACAAAAAATCATAGAAATTAACAAAAGACTTCAAATCAAAAGAAGTCTTTTTATTTGGCAATAAGATTAAAGTCTCTGTTTTTTATTTTATCTGCAATTTCTTTTATATCGCTTATTCTGTCATTCATTCTCGGAATTTCATTTTTTAAAATTTGTATGGTTTCGACATCCTCTTCATCGAGTTCATCCGAGATTGTAATACAGTTATCTTCGCACAGTTCATAAGGAACTTCCAAAACTGCTTTAGCCATTGCGACATATTCACTTGCTCTGTCAATTTCATTTTCTAAAAACTTTGCAATTTTGCCCATAAAACTCTCACAAATTTACTGACTAACATACTTTATGCAAGCTGATTATATTATATAGAAAAATAATTTACAATACAAGATAATGTGATTATATGGAGAGGCTTATGGAAAACGAACGACTGAAAAATCTGGGTATAAATATTAAAAGTGAGCGTTTGCGTGCAAGAATATCACAAGAAGAACTTGCCGAAAGATGCGATATTTCACGTAATTCCGTCAGTTTAATTGAAACAGGAAAGCTTCATCCGACAATTTTAAGAGTTGTAGACATTGCAAGAGCTTTGAATATTGATATTAGTAAGTTATTAAGGGATGTATAGAATTATTATGCTAAAAATAAAAATTGTTAAAAATTTTTATTTTAGTGTTTTAAAAATAATGTCTTAATATTTTGTAAAGAAAACTATCATGTCTTTATGATTTATAGTAGAATATAGCTGTCACAAATGTCGTAATTTTGAAAGGACTATTACAATGGTAATGGAAATGCCTTACTCACAGTTAGAACGTGCGGTAAATCCGACACATGATATCAGACTGTTTTCAGGACGTTCAAACCCCGCATTGGCACAAGAAATTGCAGATTACCTCGGTACAACTGTCGGTCCTATGGTGATTAAGAATTTTGCTGACGGGGAAATTTATGTTCAGGTTAAGGAAAGTATCCGCGGTGATGATGTTTTTATCGTACAACCGTTGTGCAATCCTGTTAATGAGAACCTTATGGAACTCTTAATTATGATTGATGCTTTCAAAAGAGCAAGCGCAAAAACAATTACAGCTGTAATTCCGTATTATGGTTATGCAAGACAAGACAGAAAAACTTCAGGCCGTGAAGCTATTACAGCCAAACTTGTAGCTGATTTGCTTACAACGGCAGGAACAACAAGAGTTTTGGCAATGGATTTGCACACAGGACAAATTCAAGGGTTCTTTAACATTCTTGTTGATCATATTTTTGCTACACCTATTTTGGTGGACTATGTTAAAGGCTTAAATATTAATCCTGACGAAATGGTAGCTGTTTCTCCGGATATGGGCGGAGCTAACAGAACGAGACATTTTGCTAAAAAACTTGATTGTCCGATGGCAATAATTGATAAAAGACGTGATAAACATAACGAAGCTATAGCAGCGCACATTATAGGCGATGTGGAAGGTAAGGTATGTTTAATGTTTGATGATATGATTGATACGGCGGGAACGATTTGCGAAGCATCAAAACTTTTGAAAAGCAAAGGTGCAAAAGCGGTTTATGTCGGAGCAACGCATGCGGTATTTTCGGGACCGGCAAGAGAAAGACTTAAAACCGCTCCGATTGAAGAGATTTTTGTAACAAACACAATTCCGTGGAAACAAGAAGAGCTTCCGGAGAATGTAAAACAGCTATCTGTCGCACCGCTTCTCGGTCAAGCAATATCAAGAATCCATGACGATGAATCAGTAAGTTCGTTATTCGGATTTGAAAAGGAAATGAAGGTATAAAGTTTAAACTTTATACCTTTTTTATTTGTATAAAAAATAAGAAGAGGGAGAAAAGTATGAAGATTTTAGGTATCACCAACACAAATTTTACAGCCAAGCCTATCAGAATTGGCGCAGAAGAAAATAAAAACATAAAATTCTTGTATAAAACTATTATGGAAAGTACTGCTGTCGGAAGTGAGTTTCATCCCGGGCAAGTGATTTATTCTATGGGAAAAGAAAATAAAATCACTGTTCACAATCCTATAGAAGGATTTAAAGAATTTTTGGAAAAACTTGGAATAAAATTCAAAGAAATAGAAGAGTAGATTAGAGTTAAACGTTATTTTTATTTAATCAATAAATATGCTATCCGCTAATATTTTTTTATGCTAAAATTGTGTAACAAAGCAAGTAAATCAGCGGTTTGTTTTATCGTTAAAAAGGAGAGTCTAAAATGTGCGGAATAGTCGGATATGTAGGTAATAAGTCAGCACTTGATATATTATTGGAAGGTTTAACTAATCTTGAATATAGAGGATACGATTCAGCCGGAATAGCTGTCAATGTAGACGGACATGTTGAACTGTATAAGGCCGAAGGGAAATTACAGAACCTGAAAGATATTACTTTTGAAAAAAAAGAGCATATTTCCAAATCAACAATCGGGATAGGACATATACGCTGGGCAACTCACGGAGCACCGACGACAATTAACGCTCATCCGCATTCTTGTAATTGCGGACGTGTTGCGGTTGTTCATAACGGAATTATCGAAAACTATAAAGAACTTCGTGCAAAACTTGAAAAAGAAGGCTGCGTATTTCGTTCTCAAACAGATACTGAAACAGTAGCTCACCTTGTGGCAAAGAAATTTGCGCAAACTCATGATTTAACAGAAGCCGTAAGACTTGCAACAAAAGAAATTGAAGGAGCTTATGCTCTTTGCGTAATTCATCAGGATATTAAAAATACAATTGTTGCAACGAGAAGGAATGCACCGCTTCTTGTCGGTATAGGTGAGGGTGAATATTATGTAGCTTCTGATGTTCCGGCTATAATTAAGTACACTAAAAAAGCTATGTATCTTGAAGATAACCAAATAGTTACATTAACTCCTGATTCTATGAAACTTATTGATATTGATAATAATGTAATTTCACAAAAAATTGAGATTTTGCCATGGGAACCTGTAGCTTTAAGTAAAATGGGTTATAAGCATTTTATGCTTAAAGAAATTCATGAGCAGCCTGATGTTGTAAGAAACGTACTCGCGGGAAAATTGAGAGCAATTGATGAAAATATTTCTCTAAACGAAGTTACGTTAGACAAAGAGTCTTTAAAAACGCTTAACCGAATCCAGATAGTTGCTTGCGGTACATCATTGCACGCAGCTATGGTCGGAAAATATATTATGGAAGAGCTTTGCGGAATAGCGGTTGATGTAGAACCTTCATCGGAATATATTTACAGAAAGACTGTAGGCGACAAAAATACTCTCGTTATTGGGGTTTCACAATCAGGAGAAACTGCAGACACTATTACGGCAGTAAGGCAAGCAAAGTCCAGAGGTTCTCATATATTGATTGTAACTAACAGACCTGATTCAACAATGGCTCGTGAAGCGGATAGTCTTATTCCTGTAAGTGCAGGTATTGAAGTCTCCGTAGCTGCTACCAAGTCATATACTGCGCAAGTAATTTCTTTCTATCTGCTTGCAATTTATATTGCGGAAATAAAAAATTCTGCAAATAAGGAAAATTTAAGCAATTTAAAACGAGAACTTATTTTGCTTCCTCAAAAAATAGAGAAAGTACTTTCGCACAAAGAAGATGTTCAAGCTTGTGCAAGGAGATTTGCTAATTCAAAAGATTTTATTTTTATAGCAAGAGGTATAAACTATGCAACAGCGCTTGAAGGTGCGTTGAAATTAAAAGAAATAAGTTATATTAATGCAACAGGTTATACTGCGGGCGAATTGAAACATGGTCCTATTGCAATGCTTGATGAATCAATGCCTGTTTTGTCAATTCTAATGAAAGGACAGGTTTACGAAAAAATTCTTTCAAATTCTGAAGAGGCAAAAGCAAGAAATGCGAGGATGATAGCACTTACGGATTCTGATGATACAAAAATCAATGATTTATTCGAATGTATAATAAAGGTTCCGGAAATTATTGAAACACTTTCGCCGGTGCTTGCTATTGTTCCGTTACAGTTATTGGCGTATTATATAGCTGAATTTTTGGGTAAAGATGTTGACCAGCCAAGGAATTTGGCTAAATCTGTTACGGTGGAATAAAATATTAAGGGTTAAAATGGTTCTGTTTTTTGATGCCGTTTCTAAAATTTATAAAGATGGTATAGTTTACAAAAATTTTGATAAAAATTTTATTAAAAATATTTTTGTTGACAAAATAAATACAAATAAACCTGTAAAACGAATAAAAAACAGTATAAGAGCAGATTTAAGAACAGAATATTTGACGGACAAAAAAGTTAATATAGAACGATTGGTAAACGCTTATAAAGCATATCAATGCAAAATAATTTCTAAAGAACAAATTACTGAAATAAGAAATGGGTATTATGCAAGTAAAATCACTAACAGTTGAAATACCAAATAACGGGGGTCCCACGACAGAATATATAGAAGCGGAGTTACATAAACTCGGTATAAATCCTCTAAGGTGGGCAATTGTTTCTGTTAGTGATAAGATATATACGATAAGCGCAGCAAATTTAATTGAAAAGGAGTAAAGAAATGATAACAGCAGAAGTAAAGTACGACATAAAGGACATTAATCTTGCAGAACAAGGTGAAAATAATATTAATTGGGCAATTAAAGATATGCCTGTATTGTCAAAAATCAGAGCAAGGTTTGAAAAAGAAAAACCGTTTGCGGGTTTAAGGCTTTCAGCTTGTTCCCACGTTACAAAAGAAACAGCTGCACTTTGTTTGACTATGCAAGCAGGCGGAGCAGATACGGTTTTGGTTGCTTCAAATCCTTTGTCAACCCAAGATGATGTTGCTGCAGCGCTTGTTAAATATCACAATATTCCTGTGTACGCTATTGCAGGAGAATCTGTCGATACTTATAAATCACATATTCAACATGCAATTGAGCATAAACCGAATTTGATAATTGAAGACGGATGCGATTTGGTTTCGATGCTTCATACCGATTATCCGGAATTGTTAGAAAATGTAGTCGGTTCAACAGAAGAAACAACAACCGGTATAATCAGATTACAGGCTATGGAAAAAGAAGGCTCTTTGAAATTCCCTGCGGTAGGTGTTAATACAAGTTTAACAAAACACTTATATGATAACCGTTACGGTACCGGACAAAGTTCTATGGACGGTATTATGCGAGCTGCAAATATTCTTATTGCCGGCAAAACTGTTGTAATTTCCGGTTACGGTTGGTGCGGAAGAGGATGTGCATTGAGAGCAAAAGCACTGGGTGCTGATGTTATAGTTTGTGAAGTTGATCCTTTAAAAGCACTTGAAGCCGTAATGGAAGGTTATAGAGTAATGCCAATAGCGGAAGCGGCTAAGATTGGTGATATTTTCTTAACTGTTACAGGTGATAAGCATGTTGTCGATATCCCTCATATTTTATCAATGAAAGACGGTGCTATGGTTGCTAATGCAGGTCATTTCAATTGGGAAGTCAATGTTCCTGATTTGCAGGCTTATGCTACAGAAATTAAGAGAATCAGACCGTTCATGGATGAATACAAACTTAATAACGGAAAATCAGTTTATGTACTATGTGAAGGCAGACTTGTTAATTTAGGTGCGGCAGAAGGACATCCGGCATCGGTTATGGATATGAGTTTTGCAAACCAAGCTCTTGGAATGGAATATATTGTTAAAAACAGAGGTAAATTAGAGCATAAGCTTCATACGCTTCCTGAATCCATTGATTATGAAATAGCAAGTCTTAAACTTGAAGCTATGGGAATAAAAATCGATACTTTAACCCCTGAACAAGAAAAATATCTTAACAGTTGGAAGATATAATAACACTTAAAAATGCACCGAAATATATATTTCGGTGCATTTATTATCTTTTCCTCTCCAAAGGGAGAGGATAGAATTTCAATATTCGTAAGAATATTAGAAATTCTTGGTGAGGGTTAAATTTAAATATATTCAATTTTCACATTGTGACTTTCTTTGACCGCAAAGAAAGTCACCAAAGAAACTCCACAAGCTCGAACTGCGCTCATTAGCCAATTGTAACGCTCA
>CADCOS010000098.1 GCA_902803165.1 uncultured bacterium
TGAGTTGAAGGCAAAATATGAATAAATCTGTATTAATAACAGGTGAAATATTGAGAATACTCACAAGATATCAAAATATTTTTGCAATATTGAACTAATACTCAAATCACTGTTTATTCTTCTTGAATCGACTGTTATTTTACCCTAATCCAGCTTAATATTGTTTTTAATGACAAAAACAGCGGCTTGCATTCTGTTTTTGCAGCCAATTTTATTATAAATATTTTCTAAAATAGCTTTTACGGTATGAAAAGATATATACAGCTCGCTTCCGATTTCTGTATTAGTTTTTCCTTCTATCAGTAAACGAAGAATGTCTTTTTCTCTTGATGTAAAATCCGGCATATAGATTATCCTTTCATTAATACAGTGTATTCCGATTAACTTAAGAATAACATCAATATTCAAAATCAAATTAATGTATTTTCCAATCTACTAAAATTTACATAATTTAATAAAAGTTAATAAAATCGATGGGGCAAAACGCCTGTTATTATTGAATTTTAAAAAATCCATTCTAAAAAATTGTTACAATTATAGCCCTTAATATTTCTTAACAAACTATTGCATAGAAAATAGTTTACTTTAATCAAGCGATTTCCTTATAATATTACAAAGAAGGCATTACTGCATCAAGAATATACATAGCAGCAGCATACGCAGGATCATTCTTGCTATTTATAATATTATTGTCTTTTAAAAAACTTTCTGTATAAAAGGCATCTAATAAATGTTGTTGATACGCTATTAAATTCGCCCTCCTTTCTATTGAAACCGTATCGTTAAAAGTTAACATTTGCCTTTTTTTACGAAGGATTATAGAATTTTCATAACCGGATGCTTGCTGCAATTTATTATAATAATTTTCTTTTGCCATATTTATTAATACTTTTGATGATATTTCAAACGGAGGTTTACCATTATATTTCTTACTTAACATGCTTACGTCTCCATTTAAATAATTTGCTATAATTTTATCTTTGTTCATAATAAGTTTATTCAAACCATCTGAGTATTTTGTCGAAAGTTCTTTATAACTATGATTGACACCTCCGGTTTTAAAATTATTATCAGTTTTTACTTTATCAAATATATGGACTTCGCCTTCAATGACATTAGTAAACATATTATAATCTATTATTGACTGTATTATAGAACTTGCCATATAAGTCCCATATTGCTCGTATGTTTGATTTAAAAATTCATTTATATTTTTTTTGTCTTCTTCACTTTCTGCAAATTTCATGAAGGTTTCATCAAGTGCTTTAACATGCACAACCGGCACAGATTGATTACTCTGTTCTACTAAATGCGCTTTCATAGCTTTCGCCGCTTCTTGAGATATCAATTCTGTTTTTTGATGCTCTATCACCTGCTTTGAATTCTTAATCGGACTTGATGCCCCAATAAAAACAGAACTCGCAATTATTGCCCCCACTAAACCTTTGTTAATTGCTGATATACTTTTAATCATTATTAATACTCCAATCTGTCATGATAATATTTAAACACTATAAATATTATATTTGCTAGATATATATACATAAATTTACAAAAATTTATGAAGAAATGTAACAAAAATAATAAGTGTTGAAATTGCATCGTATTTATATACTTTATATATAAGTAAGGATGTTTTAAGATGAGTATTAAGTATAGTTCAATAAAGAGCCAAAATAATAATACTAAAGTATATGAAACAGTATCTATAAAAACAAACCCAACAGATACTATAATTGATGTTACCGGCAATAAATATAAAAACTATAATGATTCTGAAAATAGAAATAATGAATCGTCACAATATCATTTAAGTTTGGATAATATTGATTTTTATATTGTAAAACAAGCTGTAATCAATGATAATCCTGCCATGAAAACAAGATCAGACGAAGCGATTATTAAATATGCACAAGATATCATAAATGAACTTAATAAAGAATTGCAAAAAATCTTTAACGAAAATGGCGTTGAATATAACGAATCTAATATTAAATGTATATATCCAAAAGGCTTTGAAAATACTTTAATTGAAAACAATCTTGATGGATATAAACTAATTGATCATATAAATGGGTTATTTACTTTAATTAAAGTTAATACCGACAATATTGAGAATTTGTCATCAATTAATAATATAAATTTAAAATATACAATTGCAAAAGAACTGTGTGAAGCAGGCGATGATCCTCGTAACTATATAGAATCCATGAAAAAATATAATCCACAGCCTGGTTTATTGAGTAAAGAAATATTTGGAGACATTAACTATCCATTAACTGAAACTCCCTCAGAAGAGGAAATAAATAAACTTAAAGATTATTTTAGAAATAAAATCAAACAACTAAAAAATGAAGGAAAAAATGACGAAGAAATAAAAATTGAAATTTACGCAATGTATATTGCATTTACAGAAGAAGCAACATGCGAAGAAATAACATTATTATCAAATGCATTAGGATATGTTGACAAAAAATTCGATTTTGAAATTCTTAATTTGATGATTAAAAATTGTGACAATGATGATCAAAGACGTTCCGTTTTAGGAAATGCATCAAAAGATTCAAAGAACTTGTCAAAAGAATCTTTTGATTACATTATTTCACAATTTAAAGAAGGTGGCCTACTTTATAATATATTAACTGAGGAAGAAAAAACAAAATTTTTAAATATTCAACAAAAGTACAATAATGGTGACAACTTAAGTGATGAAGATATTGCATTTTACGAAAAATGTAATCAAAAATTAGAAACTGCACAAGCGACTGCAGAAAACATGGCAAAAGGAGGTTCACAAAGAGATGATCTTAGTGAAAATGAATATGAAAATGATCTAAGAACGATTAACAATGGAGTAATTAGCTACGGAGAAAAATATTATCGTGAATATTTAGCAAATTTACATACTTGGTATGAAGAAAACAAAGAAAATCTTAACCTTCCTGAAAACTTTGAAGAATTAATGAACGCTGCTACCAACGGCAATTATTCAACAGTTGTCAGCGATATCAAAAACGGAACTACAACTCCTTTGGATATGACTCCTGTTAGTTCCGAATCTTCAAGCGCAGCTGAAACATCAGCTTACAATTCACAAACAGGCTCTTTCTCAACATTATCACAAGAAACTATTCAAGCATCACAAAACAAACTGGCTGAACTTTATAATAAAAATTTCTTCAATAACAACAAAGAAGACGACGAGCTCGGTAAATCAGTTAAAAATACCTCAGCTTTAACTATTGCTAATCCTACTAAAATAACTTCTCAAAAAGGATTAAAAGAATTCTTTAGCAATACCTCAAATGCATTTGGTAAAATTATTTCAGGTAAAGTTGAAGTTATCGGAACTAACGCAGAAAAAGCAGTTGTTGATATATACGACAGAATGGACAAGGCTTTAAAAGGTACATATTTAGCTTTTGCAAGCAACGAATGGTTCGGAAAATTCCTAAACATTACAGATGCTTCCGTTATAGCTGCTTATATGGACAAAGGCGGACTTGGCAGCAGCTTCGACAGAACAAAACAAATGGAAGAAAAAGTTGAAGAGGCAAAAGGATAAGCAGCATAATATACATAAAAATAAGGATTGAAAAAGTTCAAAAAAAGTTTATAATATAATAGCAATTTACAATTTCGGAGACCAAAGAAATGTCTTTTGATTTTGGAAGCAACAATATCAGCCAATTTAAAGCACATTCAGCATACAAAGACGCCAGCGGTATGGGCGGCGGCGGTATGTACTTTAAGCAAAACAAAAAAAGGAAAGACCAGCCGGAAGAGGATATGTTTGAATTCAATGACGACAAATCCGAAAACGAAATTGATTTTGACTCTGAAATTAAAGAAGACATTCCTCAGGATAATTTGGTAAACAAGTTCGTTAATTGGTTCAGAATCAACAAAGAAGAATAAATTTGATTTCATTGAGCAAAGCGCACTGCTGTCCTGGATAATTTTTAAAAAGGGCAAATATGTAAGATTATGTTATCCTGAAAGCGTAGAAAATTTGTCCCAAAGGAAATAATTTTCAAGCTGTTCAGGATCTTACCCGCTTAATATATGATACTTTGCCGGTAAGATTCTGAAATACGCCTTAATTTTATGTCCGGACACTAAAACCAATGTCTGTACTTGAAGGCTATTCAGAATGACAGTACATTTATCGTAAATTTATTACTGACAGTAGTGCACAAGGGGCGAGGAAACAAGTATAAATTACCTAATCACAGGTCATCTAATCACCTATTCCCCTTAATCAAATCAACAACTTCACACACAGAATAATTATTTTTTGTTACAAAGAAATTTTTGCCTGTTTTTTTCTTGACATAGTCCAACGAATTGCCGTCTAAAAACAAATCTGTGTACGGTTTTAGCATTATTGAAGGTATTATAATATAATCAGCATCAACATTTTTTACTGAATTTATCAAATCCTCTGAGGTTATCAAACCCGCAACCGTTATTCCTTCTCCCCAATACGTTGAAATAACAGGCTTTACCGTAACTTTTAAATTTTCTACTTTATTCATTCTCTCTGAAATATACTCAAAAGCGGATTTTGCCGCAACAGAGCACGCAAAAGTTAAGTTCAAAGGTTTTGACAGTTTTTTAGGTAATTTCATTGTGTCAAAATCATCCATAATAGAGCGAAGCGAACCGACTCCGTCGTCAAGCTGCGAGAAGTTTCCGTAATACTCGCTTGCAGGAATATTCATTCCCGCTTTCAAGAAAAATTCATCCGAACAATAGACATTTTTATATTTGCTTGCAATCTCTATAGTTTCCTTCGCGACTTCTTTTGTTACGGTTTTTAGCCCGTTTTTTCTAAATTGAGTAACACCGACAGGAACAATCGCGACAGACAAAACAGCTTTCCCCAAGGATTTTAAATCTCTCAATGTTCTTTCAAGTTCCTCTCCGTCGTTATAATCAGGGCAAAGTACAATTTGCGCATGAAAAGGAATTTGCTGTTTTTTAAACCATTTTAAATTATCCATAATTTTTGCCGCATTCGGATTCTTTAGCATTTTTACCCTTAATTCCGGATTTGTGGTATGAACCGATATATAAAAAGGTCCCAAATGAAGCTTTGAAATTCTTTCTTTATCCTCTTCGGTAAGATTCGTCGTCGTTATATATGTACCTTGAAGATATGACAATCTGTAATCATCATCTTTTACATACAATGTATCTCTCAATCCTTTTGGTTGTTGGTCAACGAAGCAAAATATACACTTATTTAAACACGGTTTTACTCTGTCAAAAACAGCGCATTCAAATATTATACCCAAATCCTCATCATATTCTTTTTCCCACTCTATCTCTTCAATTTCGCCGTTCTTTTTTTGAATTTGTACTGTTATATTTTCACCCTTAATCAAAAAATTATAATCTATCATATCTTTAGGGGTAACATCATCAATAGAAAGCAGTATATCACCTTCTGCAATTTCGAGTTCTTCCGCCGCAGAACCTTCAACAACTCCGCTAATTACGGCCGGCACGATCTATACCCTCCAATAAAGATATGAAATTTTTGTATTCTAAATTCAGATTGTCGTATACAATCCTTTTATAAAAATTGTTTTTATTTTCTTCTGTCAATCGTTTTGTCTCCAGATAAATACTTTCAGCTTTAAGTTTTAACGCCGACAACATTGTCTTAATTTCATTTTCATCCAAAACTTCAGAGCAATATAATTTTATTCTTGAATTATTTAAAAACTGAACAGGATTATCTTGAACCGGACCTAGCAGTAATTCTTTAAAACCTTTCTTCCCGCCTTGCGTAATTGAATAATACACAGAAGGACGTCCGCCTTTACTCATAGTTTTTTGAGAATTTATATAACCTAAATCGGCAAGCCGTTTTAAAGCAGGTTTAATTGTGCCGTAGCTCGGTAATGTAAACGAAGAAAATTCATCATTGATTCCCTTTCTTATTCCATACATTGTATGAACACTTTCTTGCAAAATGTACAGTATCAGAATATCAATCATTGAAATCCTCGTTATTTATAACCGAAACGAATTCGTTTGCCAAACTTGAATTCCATTTGTTATCCGATTCGGAAAGTATTATATTCAAAGCCTCTTCTTTAGACATCGCGCTTCTGTACGGTCTATTTTCCATTAAAGCAAAATAAGAATCTACAATTAGGATAATTTGAGACTCTATAGGAATATTCTCATGTGAATAATTCCCGGGATAACCGCTTCCGTCCCAGTTTTCATGATGTTTTTCGATAATAGGAATTATATCATTTACCCTGCTTATCGGCTCCAAAATCTCCCTTGCCGCAATTACCGGATGCCGTTTTATCGAATTAATTTCATCCTCGTTTAAAGGTTCAGCCTTGCCCAATATCTCTTTCGGAAGCATTGTATTTCCTATATCATAAAGCAGCACCGCTATTTTCAGTTTATCAATGCTTTCTTTATCCAAATCAAAACGCTTTGCTAAAAGTGTAGCGAGTAAAACTTTTTTCTTAGTACCGCCTTTTTCATGCTCCGGATTATAGCTTGATACCAGTGTATCGGAAACTTGATAAACCATTTCATTGTTTATATTCATTTCTTTTAATTTTTTATTCAAAAGAGTATATGTTTTTTTATCAAGCGGTATCTGATGTTTTGCTAAAATATCCGCAAACGTCTCAATCGCAACTTCTTGCCAAGATGTTTCGCTCGTTGGTTTTGCGACAGTTACTCTGTTTCTGCCGCTGCGCTTTGATTCATACATCGCATGGTCTACAAGTTCCATAAGCTCGTCAGGTTCTTCCGAATGTTCCATAAATGTTCCGACGCCAATACTTGCCGTTATATGTCCTATTTTGTCAAGTTGAATACATTCTACCGCTTTTCTGATACGTTCCGCAAATATCACACCGCCTTGCGAATCAACGCCTTGCAGAAGAACATTAAATTCTTCTCCGCCCATTCTGGCCGCTATATCAATTGATCGGCAGCTGTTCTTTAAAACCTCGGATATAGTCTTTATCGCAATATCACCATAGTTATGTCCGTATATGTCATTAATTTTTTTAAGATGATCCAAGTCAATTCCGATAATTGTAAATTTTTGGTTTTGACGCTTAGCACGTATGACTTCTTTTTGCATAAATTCTTCAAAATATCTGCGATTATATAATCCTGTCATTCCGTCAGTTATAGCCTGTTCTTTTACCGCTTGGAATAAATTTGCTATTGTAATGGCTAATTCTATTTGCTGAGAAAAAAGCTTCAAGAATTTTAGCTCGTTTTCTGTTGCATCTTCTCGAGAAGAAAATACAATCAATGAACCAAAATGAACGTGATTATTTCTTAATGGTATAAGTATATATGATTGAGCCCCTGACTTACTTAATATTGTCGCAATATTTTTTGTCTCTGTATCTGTAACAGCACTCTTTATAAGAGTCTCTATGTCGTTTGACTGATATATTTCATTTTTTTCAATAGCCTCAAAAAGTTCTTTTATATCATCCGCCCTGAACTTCATATCACAAGGCTCGCAATTGAAATCGTTCTTAAATATATCGCAAAACATTTTCCCTGAACAAGCCAGCATTTGAAGATAATTTTCATCTTTATCGGTTATTTTTTTTGCAATACAACTGTACAAATATCCCAATTCACCTTGTAAACTGCTTACTATAGCATTCAAAACGCTTGACAAAGGCTTAGAAGAATTCATCATATCCCAAATATGCTGCAGTGTAAGCATTTGCTTGTTAGCAGTATCGAGTTCTTTGGTACGAAGTGCTATTTCTGCTTCCAATTGCTTATTAAGCTCATAAAGTTCAATCAAAGATTGCTTTCCAGAGTAAACTGTAGATTCAACTTTATCCAATTCTTTTTTGAATTTTTTTATACTATCAAATAAACCCAATTTTTACTTCCTGCAAGTGTATTACCAAATAAGTATAGCATTTTAGGACGGTTTTGTAAATAAACATAAGAAAAATCTGGAACTGACATTTAAGTGATAAACAAAAAAAGAAGGAACTGCAAATCCATGCAATTCCTTCTTTTCTTTAATTTAGATGCTAGCAGCGAGCTATCTTCCCGGGGTGCTACGCACGTAGACAACTTTTGAGTTTGTAGTCATACTTACCAGCCCAAATATTTACCCCTGGCCCGCCAAGTATTTTCACCGTTATGAGTCTTTACGACCGTGTTGCGGATTTTGCGTAGGCTGAAGTGAAGCGTAAGCGAACGGAACGCCGAAGTAGCACGGAGCAAAGTGAACGAAACTTTTTGCTTGAGCAAAAATGAAGTGAACGGCTGCGGAGAGTGGAGCAAAATCCAAGAACGGGATGACTCTGCCGAACAAAATATGACTAAATGTCATATTTTGTGAGAGGCGGGTGGTTTCCCAAGCAAAAAAGCTAATTAACAA
>CADCOS010000099.1 GCA_902803165.1 uncultured bacterium
CATTGTTTCTTCCAAAAGTACTACCGGTACTGTTGACGGGCAGTATTCTTTTATTTTATCCATTATCCACAATGCTTTAACGCAAACTGCCTGTATAAAAAGTTTTCTGTAACTTTTGTCTGCAAGCATTTGTTCTTTTCCCGCTTCTAAAAGCATTTGAGAAACCGTAAATGGCCCTAATAAATTAATTACGGCGTTAGGAGATTGAAATTTTTTTATAATTTGTAAATATTTTTCCAAAAATCCGATTTCAGATGCAAAATGCTCTAAATTTTTTGTATTAGGTGATGAAAAAGCTTTATCCAAAAGCGAAATTTCATGGTCATACTTTTGAGTTCCTGTCATCATAACGATTTTGCCGTCTTTAAAACAAACTCCCGGCATGCCTTGAAGAGTTCTGACTACTATATTATCGTCCGGATAAATATTTGGAAGCTGCGCTATTCCGGGGCATTTTCCATAAAGACGAGCGACCATGTGTGTTGCAAATTTTTGTTCACCGTATGGTAAATCGCCGTATGGAATATATCTTGATTTTAGTTTCATATTAAAACTCTCCGCTTTTATAAAAACTGCCGGCTTATGATAGTATAAGTCGGCAAGTTTCATAAATTATTAAAAAACTACGCTTCCGTATTTTCTTCAACTTCTTCTTCTATTGATTCTTTAACAATTTCAGAAGCTGTTACTATAACTTTTAATTCTGTTTTAACCTTAGAAGTTAACTTAATTAGCATAGTAAATTCACCAACTTTATTAATCGGTGCATTAAGAGATACGATTTTTCTGTCAATTTCAATATTAGCTTTTTCTTTAAGTTCTTCACAAAGTTTCTTTGTAGTTATAGTACCAAACAATTTTCCGCTTTCGCCTGCTTTTGCTGACAATTCAATTTGTCCGAGTTTTTCGATTTCAGCAGCTTTTGCTAAAGCTTCCTGATGTAATTTTTCTTGTTTAGCTTTGATTCTTGCAATATTTTGTTCTCTGTTTTTTAAAGCACCTTCTGTTGCAATTTCAGCATAATTTCTCGGTATTAAGAAATTTCTTGCATAACCGTCTTTTACATTTACCAAATCGCCTGCTTCGCCGATGTTTTGGACTTCTTTCTTCAATATTACCTGCATTGTTTTTCTCCTTTGTATATATTATTTGGCTAGTATATTATTAATCATAATAAAAACAAGATTAATTGTACATACCTTAGAGCATATAGCTTAAAATATGTTAACTTTTATTTAATTAGTGTTTTATTAAACAGTTCGGTAAAAAGAGCATGGTTACTGAATTTATTGTATGTATCTTTATCCGCGTATTCACCGTCAAAAGTCATTTTATACCTGCCGCCAAATTCATTGCTTGAAGTAGACTTCCTTTTTATATCTCTTACATAGAAAAAACCGTCTTTGTCCGGTGGTGATATTATAATAGTTCTGTCGTTTGTTTTATCTTCTATAATTTTGGCGCCAAATTTTGTTTTAGTGACAAGATTATCAGAATAAACTTGCAGTTTATTTAGTATATTTTGGGTGTATTTATTTGAGTTTTGTCTGATGTAATTCAGTTTTTCTCTTTGTTCAGCTTTTATAACAATTTTTTCAATTCCGTTAGCTTCAGGTGTATAATTTTTCAACAAATTTGATAATTTTTCGTGCTCTTCACAATCTAAGCCGCACTTTGTATTAATTTCAGGGTAATATTCATATATTAAATTTTTACCTGCTTGAATAAGTTTATTTACAAATTTCGCAACTTTTATATCTAATTCATCTCTTACAACAAGAAAAACATCCCCGTTATTTTCAAAATTTTCAAAAATTTGTTTTCCTCTTTTAGGAAGTGCTTCTGTCATTGATAAACGAGCTTCTTCCGATATTCCGCGAAATCTGAACCCGCCTTGAAAAGTAGTTCCGTTTATATTTTGTACTTGCATTAGTTATTACCTCCAAGTACTTTAAAGCATCTAAAAATTTTTTTTGCTATATATTTGTGTTTACTGTTGATATTTTGCTTTTACAAGTTCAGGCTTATAATTTTTTATATATTCAATTGCTTCCGCAGGGGTATTGGCAACATAATAAAGATTTTTGGAATCTTTTGCGGCAAATCTTTTTTGTATTATATTATCAAAAAATGCTATTAAATTATCATAAAAACCCGAAGTATTCAAAATTATTGTAGGCTTGTTACTGTATCCTAACTGCTTTTGGGTTATCATTTCAGAAATCTCTTCTAATGTGCCGAATCCCCCCGCTATAGCTATTACAGCGTCAGAAAGTTCATCAAGTTTGGCTTTTCGCTCTCTCATTCCGGGTGTAATATAAAATTCATCACAATCCTCAGGGTTGCCGAATAAATCGGCCAGTTTTTCAGGCATAACACCTAAAACCCTTCCGCCATTCTTTTTTACCGATTCGGCACAAGCGTACATTAGTCCTCTTCGGCTTCCGCCGTATACCATTCCAAAATTATTTTCAGCAATAATTTGTCCTAATGCTTGTGCGGATTTGTAATAAATTTCATCTAAATCGTTTGAAGCAGAAGCATAAACACAAATATTTTTTATATTAGTCAAAATTTCCTCCGATTAAATAATAATTTGAGCAGCAAAGACCTGTTCCGTTCTTGGAGCAATCTTGTTTTTGTTTGCTGATAGAATCGGCTTTGCAAAACGGCTCAAATCTGTCTTCATAAATATTCATACCAAAAACGTCTTTTCCCCATGTATTAGGTGATGCTTTTCCGTTTACATCGTACATTAGTACTCCTAAGACTTTATTTTCCGGTTTATCAAAAAATTTTATTGAGATTGCAGCGTTTGAGTATGTTGATTTAAACTCTTTGAACCTGTATGTATCACTCGGATATGTTCCGTTCATATAAGAAATTCTGTATGCCGGAATTTCTTCTTTCATATCATTTGACACAATTGAGTAAAAAGCTTCTTGAAAATCTTCAGGTTCTTCACTCCTGTGCGTGTTGATTGCATAGAAAATATTTTGAAAATCGCCTTGAACATTTCTCCAGCGAGAAGTATTTCCCGCTTGCTTTGTGTCATCCATTGATAGCGGTGCAACCAAAAACGCTACAATCATAAATATTACAAAAAGTATTGAAACTTCTACTATAGTAAATCCTTTTTTCATATTAAAACTCTCAATTTTTTAAACTAATTTGCTAAATCTAATCTCTTTTTTGCCTCTACAAGTTTGTCGTAAATCCATTCCGGAATAAAATTTTTGCCCAAAATAATTTGACCGTTCATTATATTCGGAGCATGGAAGTCAGAACCGCCTGTAACAATTAATCCGAGATTTTCTGCCATTGAAGAAAAGTATTCAACAATCGCAGGTGAATGTTTTCTGTGATATGCTTCAATACCCATAAGTCCGCAGTTCATAAGGTCTTTTATGAGTTTTTCCGCTATATCAATATCATAAGGGTGTGCAATTACGGGAATACCGCCGGAATCATATATTACTTCAACGGCATCAAACGGAGTAACGGTTTTTCTTTCTACGTAGACAGGCGAAGCTCTGTGTATGTATTTGCTGTATGCTTCCATAACATTGCTCGTTCCGCCTGCGTTTGTAATAGCTTTCGCTATATGAGGACGACCGATAGAACCGCCTTCCGCAACCATGTTTTTTACATCCTCAAATTTTATTTTTATGCCTTCTTTTTTACTTAAAAGTGCCAATATTTCTTTGGTTTGTTTTACACGTGCCTGCTGCTGCACTTTCAAAAGATTTTTAAAGTCAGCTTTCTCAACATCGGGAAAATATCCCAAAATATGAACTTCATACTCCTTGTATAGAGTATTAACTTCTATTCCTTGTATCAGATTTAATTCAACATCTTTGGTTTTTAAGTATTCTTTTGCGACATTATAAGACAAAACATTATCGTGATCTGTAAGTGCTATAGCTTGCAAACCTGCTTCTAATGCTAAATCTACAATTTTTTCCGGTGAAAATACACCGTCTGAATAGTAGGTGTGTATATGATAATCGCCTTTCATCCGACACCTCCGTCATCAATCGCCTGTATCAAAGACAGCCTCCTTTTCATTTTCATTATTATTAATCATTAAGTTAATTCTTTGTATACGGGTTGCACCTGTTTCATTAATCAAAACTTCAACTCCGTTTATCTGTGAATATGAGCCTTGCGCTACTTCATAACGTTCAGGAAGGCTGGTGGACAATCTTTTCAATGATGTTGAGAATTCCATACCTATTACACCGTCACTGGCTCCGCAAAATCCGGCATCTGTTATATATGCCATGCCGTTAATTATTTGTTCATCAGCTGTCTGCACATGGGTATGCGTGCCGAAAAAGCCTTTTATTAATGCTTGTTCGGAATTGTACTCTTTAGCTAAATATTTTGAAAAACATATTTTTTCTGCGGTTGCTTCTGCGTGAAAATCAATAAAAATAGTAGTAACACCCTCCGATTTCAGTCTGTCAATTTCTTCTGTGACAATCTTCCATGGAGAATCAATAGGCGGCATAAAAACTCTTCCTAAAACATTAATAACGCCGATTTTTTCACCTTGAACATTAAATATCGCAGAGCCTTTTCCGGCAGTTCCGGAAGGATAATTGATTGGGCGTAATAACTGATTGGCTTCTTCAATATATTCGTAAATATCTTTCTTATCCCAAATATGATTTCCGGAGGTCATACAGTCTATTCCCGATTCAGCTAAATCAAGATAGTTTTTTTTCGTTAAACCGAAACCATGAGAGGCATTTTCTATATTAGCAATAACAAAATCAGGTTTTTCTTCGGTATTTTCAAGCGAATTAAGGTAAGCCTTGACAGAATTTCTGCCTTGCCTACCTGTAATATCGCCTAAAAATATTATCTTCAGTGTACTCATTTTAATCTTATTGCCCAAATGCTGCAATTAATTATTTAGCAATTTCAGTAGTTCTGAATTCACGAACTACGGTGACTTTTATTTGTCCCGGATAATCCAATTCATCTTCAATTTTCTTGGCAATATCTCTAGCGAGTTTTTGAGAAGCTAAATCATCAAATATTTCTGATTGAACAATTACCCGAACTTCTCTTCCTGCTTGAACTGCAAAAGATTGTTTAATTCCTTCGTATCCGTTAACAATTTCTTCAATTTTTTGTAGTCTCTTGATATAGATTTCTAAAGTATCACGTCTTGCTCCCGGTCTGCCTGCTGAAATTGCATCGGCAAGTTTAACCAAAACCGCTTCAATCGTGTTAGCGGTCACATCATCGTGGTGGGCTTCAATTGCGTGAATAACTTCAGGTTTTTCACCGTAGCGGGTAGCTAATTCAACACCGAGCTGAATATGAGTACCTTCTTGAGTTTGGTCTACTGCTTTCCCGATATCGTGTAATAATCCGGCACGTTTTGCAACAGCTACGTTCGCTCCTAATTCGGCAGCTAACATACCCGCTATATGACCGACTTCAAGAGAGTGTTTTAAAACGTTTTGTCCATAACTTGTTCTGTAATACAAGCGTCCGAGGTTCTTAATCAGTTCTTTATTTAAGCCCATAACGCCCATATCAACGGCTGCATTTTCACCCTCTTTCATAATTTTGCGTTCAACTTCTTCACGAGATTTCTCAACGGTTTCTTCAATTCTTACAGGGTGGATTCTGCCGTCTTGAATAAGTTTTTCCAACGAAATCTTTGCGATTTCACGACGAACGGGATCAAAAGATGATAATACAACTGCTTCCGGAGTATCGTCAATGATTAAATCAACTCCCGTAAGTGTTTCTAATGTTCGTATATTTCTGCCTTCACGACCAATGATTCTTCCTTTCATTTCGTCGCTTGGTAGAGAAACTACGGAAACTGTTGATTCAACAACCTGTTCCATCATACATCTTTGCATTGTCGTCGAAAGGATTTCTTTTGATTTTTCAATTGCATCTTCTCTTATTTTTGCTTCATTCTCTCTTATTAATTGCATTTGCTCCTGAGCCAGTTCGCTCTTTAGCTGTTCAAGAAGCATTCTTTTTGCTTCTTCTGCTGACATTCCAGCAATTCTTTCGAGTTCGGAAGTATGTTTTTGAATCAACTCATCAAGCAAGTCTTCCCGCTCAATAAGTTTGTCTTTCATTTTGTCAAGTTCAACTTCTTTGTCCGTTATTTCTTGTATTTTGTTTTCCAGCTGATCCTCACGCTTATTTAGTTTGTTTTCAATAGAAGCGAATTCTCTTCTGCGTTCTCTCTCATCTTCATTCAGCTGTTCTCTTTCTTTTTGAAGCGATTCTTTAGCTTTTATCATAGCTTCTTTTTGAAGAATAGCCTCTTTCTCTTTTAAATCTTGCATACTTTTTTGAGTCTGCTGTTGCAGGTCTTTATACTTAACCCTTTGCACTGCAATTACAGCAACCAGCACAACAGACACGATAAAAGCGGCAATAACCGTCAATGTACTGCTCATTCGGTACCTTTTCTCTTTCTATTTTTTTATATATACACGACATCTCGGCACATATAACCTACCGAGCAACTATTATTTAATAATAAGTCTTTTTATCGCATATATCCTCAAAAATGTTTATCTACTACTATAATTTTATAATATCATATAAAGTGATTTTTGTATACAAAAATCAGCTAAAAAGATAATTCAGTGAATCGTATTATTTAGTAAAGTTACAGCATATATTTTTAAAACTACCTGTTACAAATATTTACAATTTGCCCATATTTGGTATATATTAATTTAAGAGAGGTGCTTATGAAAGAATCAACAGTAAAATATCCTTTTTTAAATAAAGATATAAAAATATATGAGCAAGAAAACGGACACAAAATTGTTTTGGCATACAAAGAGGGCGGAATGGTTAATGTGTCGAGCTGGGTTAAAACGGGTTCAATAAATGAGAATGACCAAAACAACGGTATTTCTCATTTTTTGGAACACTTGATGTTCAAAGGAACTCATAAACACAAGGCGGGAGAATTTGACAGAATTCTTGAATCAAAGGGAGCTATTGTAAATGCTGCTACCTGGAAAGATTATACATTTTATTACGTAACTCTTCCGAAGGGAGAAAACAACGAGAATTTTGATTTAGCGATAGAACTTCATGCCGATATGATGACTGATCCGGTAATTCCCGATTATGAAATGGGTGCGCCGTTTGATGTAAACGATAAAACGGTTACGGATAAAAGAGAACGTCATGTTGTAATTGAAGAAATCAGAATGAGAAAAGATCAACCTTGGACAAAGGTATATAATGCGACGAATGATGCTATGTATACGGCTCATCCTTATAAAAGGGATGTAATCGGAACTCCGGAAATTATATCACAAGTTTCGCAAGAAGAAGTGATGAATTATTACAGAACATTTTATTCTCCGCAAAATGTTACAACAATAATCGTTGGTGAATTTGATTTTGATGAAGTTATAAAAAAAGTTGTAAAAGCTTTCAATTGGGGAGAACGACCTACTCCGCCAAAAATAGACAGAACGATTGATAAGCCGGTACAAAATACGGTTTATATTGAAAATAAAGCCAATATAAATTCTTCGTTTATGATGTTCGGGTATTTGGGTGTTCCTGCATGTGACCTTAAAAATCTAATTGCGCTTGAAATGTTATCAGTAATTTTGGGAGAAGGGACGAGCTCGAGACTTTATGTAAATTTAGTCGAAAATATGGACGAAAATATATTCAATATGATAGATTCCGAAAATTATTCATTCAGAGACGGAAGCAATTTCTTTGTACAGGCTAATTTCAATCCTGAATATAAAGATAAAGCGATTGATTTGGTAAAACAGGAAATTGAAAAATTAAAAGAAGGTATTACGGAAAGAGAATTGAACAAGGCGAGAAAGAAGCTTAAATCAAATTTTGCCTGTGAAGTTGAAACCGTTTCGGAGATTGGAGAATCAATCGGTTATTATATGACGGTTTGCGATAATTTGGACTTGGCAGAAGAATATATTCCTTTGTGTGAATCAATAACGACGGATTATTTGGTAGAAACAGCGAAGAAATATCTGGATATAAATAACGCTGTAATATCGGTGCTTTCGCCTGAAAAAGAATAACGCTTTGAAAATAAATAATTTTATGCTAGTATAAAAAAGTGGCAGGTGGAGACATGGCCGAGTAGGCTGAAGGCGGCACCCTGCTAAGGTGTTATAGGGGGTAACCTCTATCCTGGGTTCGAATCCCAGTGTC
>CADCOS010000100.1 GCA_902803165.1 uncultured bacterium
ACCTGATGTACGAATGGAATCAGGCGTTCAAGGAAGACAATATTACGAAGAAATACTTGAACCGAACAAACCGGTAAGGCTTGATGAGGTTGAAGGTCTTATATTGGATCAAAAAGGTAACTGCATAATTAATTTTAATGATCCATATATAAGAAATCGAATAGCTAATATTCCCGAAGGCGGACAACTGATAATAGGCCGTGAAGGAGATATTAAGATAAGTGACAATTATACCGATGTTTCAAGACACCATGCAGTTATTTTTAAACGAAACGGCGTGTTATACGTACAAGACACTTCAAAATACGGAACAAGGGCAGTTAAAATTAAAGAACAAACACCGTCCCTCAAAAACGGAGATTACGAAACACTGGACGGCGTAACAGATATTATTCTTGCCGGCGAATACAGATTAGATTTATCAAATTATATGGACTATCTTAACAGAATGCCCGAAGGAGCATACATTACAGTCGGTCGTTCAAGCAAATGCGATATTGTAGTACCTGAGAAGTACAATCATGTTTCAAGAGAACATTTAATGATAATTAAACGCAACGGTAAGATATATATTAAAGATATTTCTACCCACGGCACAACTGTATACAAACAAACCGGCGGTAATAATTACAATAACATTAAAGCTGATACGCCGGCTAAATCAAGGCTTTTGGAAGCTTCCGGCGGAGATCAACAACTTCTTTCAAAAATGGTACAAGTATTTGGAAAAGATGAAGCATATATAGATAAAATTGCATCCACCCTAAACAGCAACAATAAAGTTATACTTGAAACCTACCTGAATAATCCTAATGCGGTAAGGAACGGTTCACGTTCTGTAACAAAAGACGATTTAGCCATATTAATGATGTTTAACAGAAACAATACCGGTTCTTATAACCTTATATCAAATCCTTATGAAGTTAAAAACTTCTTAAAAAATGCATACAAAGAAATTGATAATCTTGCTCGTTCATATGGTTACAAAAACTATTGCAACAATAAAGAAGTTCGCGATGCAATTCTATACGGTGAAACAAGATTTAAAGGAACAAAAGTTGAATGTGCACCAAACCATAATATTTTAAATGATATGGAAAATCTAATACACGGGCGTGATTATATAAAACATTTCCGCAGTGTTAATGAGGCTATATATAACACACAAGTCGGCGATGCCGTAACAATAAACGGAAGAATGTACGTAAATGACGGAAGACAAATGGTTCCGCTCCAATTAAGCGAACAAAGATTCAGACAGCTATTCCCGCCGATGCAAAGATTTACCTGCCATCAGGGGGAAGTCGGAGACTGTTACCTTATCGCAACAATAGACGCAATGGCAAATTCAGGTTACGGAAGAGCAAAACTCTATCAAATGATAGGGGAAGACTCAAACGGAATATACACTATGTGCGCTAACGGAAACGGACGGAAAACATACTTCCCAAGATTCACTACAAAAAACAAAAATATGTATGACGGAAACGGTCTTGCAATAATTGAAGCCGGCTATTGCCAAAATTCGAGAGGAAATGCTTTTAACCCAAGTATGACAATAATTATGGAAAGAAATGAAGGCGGCAAGGGATTTGAAGCTTATTACGGACTGACCGGAAACAGTAATATGACATACCATAGTACTGATAGCGACAGAAATACCGTTATAAATATAATTAAAAATGCGGCAGGAAGAGAAGATGTAATAATCTATGCGAGCAGTAAAAAAGTCGACAATAGAGGGCATAATATAGCCTTAGATCCTAAATATGACGTTCATCAAGGTCATGCATATTGTGTAAAAGGATATGATGCAGTTACAGACTGTGTATTAATCTCTAATCCATGGCACAGCGGAGTAGAAATAAAAATTCCTTTGTATAGATTTAGAGAACTCTTTGACTCAATTCAAGTAGCTGACTTAAAATAACACACGAGGTGTAAAATGAATTTAATTGAAAACTATAATTTAATACAAAAAAGAATCGAAGGCTGTTTAGAACAAAAAATGCCTGTTCCTAAAGCCCTTTACAAAGAACAATTTGCACTGCTTACGCAAATAAATGATAAGTTTGAAAAGGAATCAATTGAGGATATCAGCTGTTATGAAAGAGGGCTTAGATATAACGTTTTACTTACCAGACTGGCGAAAAAAATCGGAGAGCCTTTTGAAAAATACGTTAATAAAGTAAAAAACTACGCTTTTAAACTTACAGGAGAAGAATTAACCGAAGAGGAAAAACTCTCTCTTGAAATTTAATAAATCACTTCAGGGGGATTCTTGTCTCAGCAACAAGGGTTTTGAACTTTTCATCTTTGTATAAATATATTTTTACGGTATAAGCAGCCAGTTCTTTCTTTGTAAATACTTTTCTTCTAAATTTTACTGCCACCTCATTCGGTTCTGATGAACCTGAATACAAAGGTTTATCTTTGCCGGAAATAACAGCTTCATAAGTTTCCAAAGGATTTTCTCCGTCGGTTAATACAAAATCTCCGTATATATGCACCAGATCCGTATTAGAATTATTTAAAAACTTATATTTTAATTTTATCGGATAAGTAAAGAATCCCTTCTTTACTGGTGTCGGATCAAGAATAACATTCACATCATTCTTGTATATAACTTTTCTGTTTATAAACATATCTATTGAATGTATTTTATATCTGTAATATTTTGCCTGAGTCGGTCTGCCATCCAAATCCGCAATATTTGCAGATTTCATCAACGCTCTTCCGTAAATATCATAGTCTACATCCTGCGGAGCTTTTTTTAGAAGATATTCCAAATATTTAACAGATTCCTCCGGATCCAAATCTGAAAGAATTATCGCCAGTTTGTACTTAATTTTTAAATCATCAGGAGTCATTTTTTCAACTTTTTTTAAGAACCTGTATGCATCTGCAATTTTATTCATTTTAACAAGTTCATCCGCAGTATGAATGTACGCATTTCTTATTCTCGTCTGAATTGATTCTTCGATTTTTTCGTCTTTTTTCTTTGTAAATTTATCATAATAGAATTTTGCTTTTTCGTAATTCTTTGCTGCCGACAAAAATTTACCTATTGAATAATATTTATCACCTATAACAATATACGAACGGGTTTTAAATTTGAACAAATTCTTGCTTGTGTAGTCTTTAACTTCATTTACAACAGCTTCCGCCTCTTTAAACTTACCTTGATATAAATACATACATATTAGTTTATAATGTGATGTATAATTGTCCGGTTTTGCTTTTTCTTTTGCAAACTCATAAGCAACCTGCGCCGTTTGATAATCTTCCGCCGTTTCATATAATGAACCTACATTCATTATTACCGAATATTTTTTAGTCCTTAAATCGTCCAACAAATCGGAATTTGAATTAATAAACTGCATTGCTAACTGTTTATCAATTTTCCTCTGCGCAGCAGGATTTTCGTATAAATTTTTTATCATTTCGTTTCTTGCATGAACCGATAATATTGCAGTGATAATACATGCAGTAAAAACAGAAAATAGCACAGTGCGAAGATATTCAGATATAATCTGATTTCTTGTTTTTTTAGCGTTATATTTCGTTTTTTTGGGTTTTTCTTTAATCATTCAGCTCCTGCAAAGTTATAGAATCCGGCGTTGTCATGTCTGATAATTTGTTATAAATATCTTTACACAATTTTTTATTCACCAGCTCAAAAGTAACAACAACTTTCGATTTTTCAGGAGTTTCAACCATTTTTTTTGTCGAAAAATCTTCAATATTATCAACAGTCTGTGACAGATAATCATGAACTTGCTCTGTCAAATCCCCTTGTATGTACAAAGATAATTTGTAACGGCGGCTTCTCTTTATACTTGTCGGTATAAATTTCTTTTCAAACACCCTGATTACAGTAAGAACAGCTACAGAAATTATTGTAGCATATACCGCAATCTCATACATACCAACACCGCATGCCATACCTATTGCGGCACTTATCCACAATGTAGCCGCAGTTGTCAGACCGATTATTATAGGACCGTTTCTTAATACGGTACCTGCGCCGATAAAACCGATACCTGTAACGATTTGAGCGGCAACCCTTCCCGTATCTCTTATGCCTGTTGCCTGTGATGTTATTACATTATCTCCTTCCGCAAATGTCGGAAACCCGTATATGGAAATAATAGTAAAAATACATGCTCCAAGACAAACAAGAATATGCGTCCTCAATCCGGCGTATTTATTGGTAAGTTCACGTTCTAACCCTAATAAGAAGCCTAAAATAAGTGCGGCAGTTATTCTTATCATAAAATCTATACAAATATTATCCATTAAATCTCTCCCTATACACAGATATAATACAATATTTGTAAGTTTTTTACAACCGTTTATTACAAGCTGAGATTCAATATAATTAAGCATTTATGGCAATGACAGGCTATTTATATGTAACGAATTATTAACATCTCGTACAAAAAGTGTAAAAATTACATATTTTTTATTTTTTATAGTAATATATATAGAGTTAGTAACAATAAGTTTTACCCATAAAGGAGGCACATGAATTGACAATTGTATCATCATCTATCGAAGCTCTCGAGGAGCAGCACTTAGACAGGGTTAATTTAGGACAGCATGTCCTTGCAGAGTTTTTTGAATGTGATTCGAATATCCTTAATAATATAGATAAGGTCGAAAAACACATGGTGGATGCAGCACTGGAATGCGGTGCAACAATTGTTCAAAAATGTTTCCATATGTTCAATCCGTACGGAGTAAGCGGGGTTGTTATCATATCAGAGAGCCATTTGGCAATTCATACATGGCCTGAATTAGGTTACGCAGCCGTTGATTTGTTCACTTGCGGAACAAAATGCGATCCGAAAGTGGCTTATGAATTTTTGAAAAAGAAATTTAACTCTCAAAAAGCTTCATTTACGGAACTCAAAAGAGGAATAATCGACAGAGAAACTCTTAAACTGGCCGAACAGCCTTTTGAAGTTGCAGAACAATTTGAAGAATAATAGTTTTTAATAAATAATAAAAAATAGGATGACTAAAAAGTCATCCTATTTTATTGATAAGTTTTTGACGGGTTAAAACCCGTCCTATATTATTTCGATTAACATTCTATAGTTCTTGTCGCAACGACCTCACGACCGTTAGGCAGTTGTTTAAAATAATAATCGTACTTCCAAGAGCTCAATGTAAATAAATATTTATTGCCCATCACTGCACATTTACGTCCACCATCTAAATTATAAAAGTTCGAAATAGTAATGTTTTTAATTACTTCCGGGCGATAATTATGATCTGCAAGGTACTGTATTATTTTCTCCTTCTCTTTAGAAGATGGTATCCATCCATGGGATTCGGTGCTATGTTGCCATTCAGGAGTGAAGTGCTGTTTTAAAAATTTAGGCTCTTTTTGTGCCCGTTTTATTGTTTCTATTCTATTTTCGCCGGCTGTACAAAATCTGAATCTTGAATATTCTCCCAGTCCATCAAACGCTATATGGAGTCCTTCGCAAAAAGTATCATTTTTTAAAATTTTTGAGCCTTCATCTGAGGAAAGATAATCAACCACCTTAGTAAACTCTTCTTTATACCTGTTAGGCATATCGAAATGTAATTTGCATAAAGTATCCCGAACATTCTTAAATATAGCCATCGCTTGCCAATCATCTTTCATTACGGCATCCGCCAATACAGGCTTCTCCATTAAGTAAATTAATGATTCTAATAAACATCTACTAAGATCAGAATAGTCACTTACACGTATCATAGAATAAACGTCAGAACCATTACTATATTTATCTAACATCGTTTTTAATGTTGATTTAAGTGCATTTTTAGGTTCGGAAGTTATATTTTTTTTAGTAAATTTTGCTCTTGCCATAAAGTTTATTTTATCGGGATGGTGAGTATTATTATAAACTTTATCCCTTTTATTTCTATAAATAGAATTGTCCACTCTTGTAATTTGCATTTTCTTATTTCCCTTATGAATAATAAAGTATATGGTTGTATGTTTCTACAGGGTCTTTTGCACCGTTCATCCAATCAATATGTTCAGGGAAAAATTGAAACTCGCCTGTCCTGCCGTCTTTTTGGTAATACCCTATAGAATAGTCTTTAATGCTGCCGTCAGCGTGTTTGCTTTGTCCGTATATTCTTCCTTCAAGACCGTTCCCGATTGCTTTATCTCTCAGAAAAACTTCATCACATTTTACATAATCTCTTATTACACTTACGACATCGCTAAGTTTCTGACTTTTTCTGCACGCCTCCTGAACGCTCATGTCCATATTAACTCTTGCTTTAAAATTTTGATTTGAAATCGGTAATACTTGCATTTTATTTACTCCTTTTGTTTAAACTACAACTTTACGCACAACTGTCTGAATTTGGCGTACTTGAACCTGTGGTATATAACCCAGTCCGGCTTTCTTTTTATTCAATTTGTCGACTAATGCCTGTAATTTAACTGAGATACCGAAATCCGTTGAATTGGATGCTTTAATCATCTGCACCATTTCGCCAATTGCATATTTATCATCATCATCGAACCTTGACATATCTCCGTTTTGAATTGCCATTGTTATAGCCTCTTTTATGCCTTCTACAAGCTTTGTTTGCTGTTCTGCATTCAATATTCCCGCTTTTGGGGTAAATTTTTTTACATTATTAGCTGCAATTAGCATCATTACAGGGTCTTGTAATTCTGCTGCTTTTTGAATTTCTTTTCTTAATTCTCTGCTGTCACGTTTACATTCTGGAGAAAGTTTTCTTCGCAATTTTGCTGCGGTATCTTTATCTCCAAAGAATTCACGAATATCGTGCTCCGAGTTATTTTGAATTGCACAAGTGAATTGAGCAAAGAATCCTGCCATTTTTGTACTTAACTTGTTATCAAGCGCAGGATAAGGAAGCTGTTCTCTGATTTTCTTAATCATTGCAAAAGTCGCCCTGTCTTGAGTAATTTTTCTTCTTACTTTTGCCATTTCGCTTGTATCCGCAGATGCACGGCTTCTTGCTTCATTTTCCTTTCTTATAATCTCCAGACTCTTTACATAATAATTATCAGATTCACTGTTCAGAGTTTGCAGAGTGGAAAGTTCCGCTTCCCTTTCAGGATTCGATTTGAAGTTAATCATCCTGTATTGAGGTATTATTCTTATTGGAGAGATTGTAAGCATTGTTTAACCTTTCAATTTTGTATTT
The DNA here is from genome assembly GCA_902803165.1 of uncultured bacterium. GTDB lineage: Bacteria > Cyanobacteriota > Vampirovibrionia > Gastranaerophilales > Gastranaerophilaceae > CAG-196. The sequence goes on from CADCOS010000100.1 coordinate 7,192, forward strand.
ATGTTTAGTAACTGCCTGTGGGTGTAAAATGAGGGAATTTTTTCAAATAGTTTATTACATCATTATTTTTGTAGTAATTTGCTATTGAATATATGCTTGATGAATAGAAGAAATGAGGGCCCCAATTATGACTGTCTTTGCAGACTGCATTAATATCAAAACCTCTTTCTGCAACGCTTCTTATTCCTTCGACATCATTCTCCACCGCATACTTACCGATATCATTCCAATCTTCATCAGTAACAAATCTACCTCCCGGACTTTTCAGCAGCTTTGAATTGAAGTAAGCAGATTGTCCTATCCAATCAGCGTTTTTTGAATTATTTTGGAATAAATAAAGCTTTTGTACTTTATTTTTGAAATCTTTATTTTTTATACCGTCAAATGCTGCCTCAAATTTGTAATCATATAACAAATCCTTAGGAATTACAGGCAGGATTGTATCATTTTCGGTATAAAATACATGTTCAATAAAAGATTCTCCATTTTCATCAACTTGATTAAAATCAATTTTTGGCATATTTTTCATTTCTTTGAACAATATTTGCAAATCCTGTTCTTCGCCTTCATTTAATACTACTTTTGTAAGGGTAACAAGCGGTGTTACACCTGTCTCCGGCATTGGAAGATTGAAAATTTCACCGTCATTAATTTTTGATTTATTTTTACTTAGATAATCTGTAACAGTTTTTAACAGAGTTAATTTATTTGTAAGTTTATTGTTAACAGCATCTATTTTTCTTGAAATATCTGCTCGCATCGTGTCATATCTGTTTTTGTCATGCCAGCTGAGAGCATCATATAAATTTTTCAATTTTGCTTTTGATATTTTGTCATGTTTTAATTCTTCCAAAAGATTTCTACATTCGTCTAAATGATTACCTTCTATGAATTCATTTTTTTCTCCCATTGCTAACAAGATATCAATAAAATCATCAAGATTATCTTTATATATTTCTTTAAGAGTATAAATATCCTGAAAATCAAACATTCTTGCACCTTTTTCATTCTTAAAGACATCAATTAAAATATCTTTGTAGAATTGTTTATTGCCGCCTGTCATGTAATAAAGGTTTATTAAATTTTTATGCGCCTGTTCAAGATCTAAATCGTGAACGGCAGTATGATCTCTGTCGTATTCATTTAATTTGTATTTATCAAAGAATCCTATAAAGTTGGCAACAAAAGGACGTATTGTTTTTAAGAATTCATTTTTGTTTTCTTTAAAGTTTTCTGTTCCATATTCAAAGTAATTAAACAAATCTTTGAAAGTTTCTACTTCTTGCGATTTGTATTGATAATGATCATGTGTCATTTGCATCCGTCCGGAGTTCTCACTTCTCCAGTATTCTGTGCGGTCGTATAAGGAATATTTCAGGAGAGAGTATTTTTCCATTGTGTTTTTTAAAGTTTCAAACATCGGTTTATAAACGCCTGACTCAACAAGAGCTTTTCTGAATTCGGGATTTTTAATATGCTTGTATGTAGTATGCGTCATAGGGTCTTGAGTCAGCTTTTTATCTTTCATCAAGTCTAAAAGGGCAAAATTTTCCGCTGACATCATCCACTCCAAAGCTGTCATATCCATGGAATCTTTTTGGTCATAGTTTATTTTCGGCATCTTTTCCATTTTGTATAGAAGACTTTCATATTCTTCTTCCTCTTCTTCAATAGGTTTTATGTGTAAAAATGCCATCAAAAGCGAATCACCGTCTTTTGTTATCGGCGTATTGAATATTTCACCATCTTTAATCTTGTCGACATTGATTTTCAGGTAATTTTTTATGTCTCTTATTGTACCAAAAATAGGTTTTTCGGCAGACCTTACAAAACTATCTGCAGCAACCTGTATTGGTTTTGTTGCGACTTTTGGTCTGCCCATAAACCTTGGGTACTGAATCTTATAATTATTCCGATTTGTAATCGCTTGGATTTGCATTTTATTTTCTCCCTAATTTAATAATTTTTAAATTATGCTATGACTTTCTATCTTGGTACCTTAATTCTTTTTATTTACACCATAGCCTTTTTAGCCATTGTTTGTAATTCTCGTACTTGAACCGGAGGAATAAAACCTAAGTTCAGTTTCTTTTTATTCAATTTATCAACCAATGCTTGGAGTTTTACGGAAATCCCAAAATCCGTCGAATCAGATGCTTTAATAATTTGTACCATTTCACCGATAGCATATTTTTCATCATCGTCAAACTTTGACATGTCTCCGTTTTGGACTGCCATTGTTATAACTTCTTTTATCCCTTCAACAAGATTTGCCTGTTGTTCGGCGTTCAGTATACCGGCTTTTGGCATAAATCTTTTCATATTATTTGCCGCAATAAGCATCATCACAGGATCTTTTGTCTCATCAATTTTTTTAAGTTCTTCTCTGAGTTCAATACTATCGTGCTGACATTCCGGCGAAAGTTTTTTTCTTAAAGCCGCAGCTGTTTCTTCGTCACCAAAAAACTCTTTAATATCGTGCTCGGAGTTATTTTGTATAGCACAGGTAAACTGGGACAAAAATCCCGCCATTTGTTTGCTCATAGTATCATCTAAAGATGGATACGCAGGCAATTCCGCTTTTATATCTTCCAATATTTTTGTTCTTTCTTTTTGCAGCATTGCTTGACGAGCTTCTTCGGCACGGCGTGCTTCTTCTCTTGCGCGGGCAATAGCCTCTTCTCTGGCACGTTGAAGCGCTTCCATGCGCAGCTGCTCACGCATTCTTTCGAGTTCGCGTAAGCGCCTCAGTTCTCTTTCACGCTCAGGATTCGATGTAAAATTTATTGAATATTTTGGTAAAACTTTTACTGCAAACATTATTAAATCTCCTAAATATGATTGTTTTTATAAATTGATAAAAGAT
>CADCOS010000101.1 GCA_902803165.1 uncultured bacterium
ATTGAAAGTATTATAGGGAAGAACGGTATAACTGATTGGAATGCATTTGAAGCCAGCTCTATACCTGAAATTTTACCCACAGCAGACATATCAAGCACACCTGAAAATACAATTGCAAAAGATGTAAATAGACACAATACGCCAGTTAAAAAAGTTTCCAAAAGCGCTACGAAACCTTGAGATACAGGTTCTTTTGTTTGAGCAGTCGCATAAACAATAGCAGCCGCCCCTGTTCCTGCCTCGTTAGATTGTACCGAACGTCTTAAACCTATTATTATTACACCGAATATACCACCCGCAACAGCTGTCGGATGAAAAGCTTCTCTGACAATAAGTGCTATCGCATGGGGAATATTAGTAAAATTGGCTAATATTACGATTAAACCTGAAATAATATACATTGCACACATTGTAGGTGTCAAAACAGTTGTAACTTTTGCTATACTTTTGATACCGCCAACCACAACCAAACCTATGAGAACAGCAACCACAAGGCCTATAACCCAGGTGTAGCCGTGAAATATGCTATTTTCACCGCCGGTTATGAACACTATTTGGTGAGCCGTTTGGTTAATTTGAATCATGTTCCCGCCTGTAATACCGCCTCCTATACATAAGACAGCAAAAATTACAGACAACGGCTGCCCCAGCCATCTGAGTTTTTTCCTTGTCAAACCGTGTGCAATATAGTGCATCGGCCCGCCTGATACTGAACCGTCAAGGTTAAATCTTCTATATTTTACGGCAAGAGTTGCTTCAACAAACTTTATTGACATACCCAGAAGCGCACCGAAAAATATCCAAAAAGCTGCACCCGGACCGCCGATTGAAATTGAAATTGCAACACCAGCAATACTGCCTATACCTATTGTCCCTGACAAAGCTGTAGCAAGGGCTTGAAAAGAACTGACTTCACCGCATCCGTCATGACCTTTCTCAGGTTTAGATGCAACATTATCTATCGCGTGTTTGAAACCCCAAATTGATATTCCTTTAAAATATACAGTAAAAAATATCCCTGCAAAAAGCACCCAAAGAATAATCAAAGGAATTTTGTTACCAAATAAAGTTACAGGACAAAAAATGACATTTGCTATAGCATCAGAAACGGGCGCAATATGTTTATCAATGAATGTATCAATATTCATTGCATGAGCAGACTGCAATCCCATAAACATGCCGGCTAAAATCATTAAAAATTTATTCATATTCTCTTTCCCTTTAACAAGCCCGTTCAATCGGACATCTTTTATATTCTATCAGAAACATGGGGAATCATTACGAAAATCTTTACATTTTATCAGAAATGTAAAGATTTATCGACAGCAAAACTTCGACAAATACTTTTGTTTGTAGTAAAATATTTCGGTAATAGTTTGGTGGATCCGCACCATAGGGTAAATATCGGCATAAAGATGTAGCTTTTTGCATAAATATATTTGCCCCTCAAAGGATAGAAAGAAGGAATAATGGAAAAAAACAACGAAACTTTGAGAACTCTAAGACACTCATGTTCTCACATCATGGCTCAAGCCGTACAAAAGCTGTTCCCGCAAGCAAAGTTAGCTATCGGACCGGCAACAGACGAAGGTTTTTACTATGACTTTGATTTAACAGACGGTTATGCGTTTACAACAGAGGATTTGGTAAAAATCGAAGAAGAAATGAAAAATATTATCAAAGAAAATTTAACCTTTGAAAAATATTATGTAGAAGATGTTGATGCAAAAATTGCGGAATTCAAAGCTCAAGGCGAAATATACAAAGCTGAACTTTTGGAAGAACACAAAAACGACAATCCTACTCTTTATTTAACAAAAGATAAAGACGGAAATGTTTTATTTAATGACCTTTGTGCCGGTCCGCATATTCCGAACACTTCATACATCAAAGGTAATGCAATAAAACTGTTAAAAGTTGCAGGTGCATATTGGAGAGGTAATGAAAAGAACAAAATGCTACAGCGTATTTATGCTACAGCATATTGGAATAAAGAAGATTTGCAGGCTTACTTAACATTTATTGAAGAAGCCGAAAAACGTGACCACAGAAAATTAGGAAAACAATTGGACTTGTTCTCAACCAGAGAAGAAATGGGCGGAGGACTTGTATTGTGGCATCCTAACCTTGCATGTGTTCGTGAACAAATTGAAAATTACTGGAGAGAAGAACACAGAAAAAGAGGCTATGTAATTGTTAACACTCCTCAAATTGCGAAATCTACTCTTTGGGAAATTTCGGGACACATGGATCACTACAAAGAAAACATGTTCTTTATACAAAAAGATGAAGATTCTGATGATCAATACGTTGTTAAACCAATGAACTGTCCGTTCCACATATTGATTTATCAGGCAAACAGATACTCATATCGTTCACTGCCATTGAGAATGGCTGAACTCGGTACTGTATACAGAAAAGAAAAATCGGGTGCTTTATCAGGCTTAACCCGTGTTCAAGGGTTTACTCAAGACGATGCACATATCTTCTGTACGCCTGAGCAATTGGTTGACGAAATCAATGCGATTATTGACTTTGTAGCTGACACAATGGCAATCTTCGGTATGGAATTTGAAGTTGAACTTTCAACTCGTCCTGAAAGCTTTGTCGGTGAAATTGAGAATTGGAACAAAGCTGAAGCAGGTCTAAAAGAAGCAATGGAACGCAGAGGAATGAAGTACGATATAAACGAAGGAGATGGCGCATTCTACGGCCCGAAAATCGACTTCAAGGTTAAAGATGCTATCGGTAGAACATGGCAATGTGCTACAATTCAGCTCGACTTTAACCTTCCTGCAAGATTTGATATCAAATATCAGGATAAAGACGGACAGCTTAAAACACCTCTTATGCTTCACAGAGTAATCTTCGGTTCAATGGAAAGATTTCATGGTATCTTAATTGAACACTATGCAGGATGTTTCCCTGCATGGCTTGCTCCTACTCAGGTAAATATTGTACCGATTTCCAACGAAAAACACGTCGATTTTGCGGAACAAGTTTACAAAAAAATGAGAGAAGCAGGATTAAGAGTTTCTCTTGACGACCGTTCGGAATCTATGAACTACAAGATTCGTGAATCTTTACAAGACAAGAAAATCAATTACGTTTGCGTAATCGGTGATAAAGAAATCGAAACAAATTCGGTTGCAGTTCGTGCAAGAGGAATCGGACAGGTAGGTACAATGGGAATTGATGAATTCATTTCTAAATTAAAAGAAGAAATCTCTTCCCGTTCAAACGAATCTTTTGCAAAAAAAGAACTCGTTAATGCATAAGTTTTATTAATTTGAGATAAAACAAAAAAGATGCCTATATAAGGCATCTTTTTTGTTGCTGTTTTATTTTTATTATTACATTATTTCCCAATACAGAAATTTTCAAAAATATTATCTAAAATATCATCTGTAATGAGTTCACCTGTCAATTCATCAAGCGCTAAAAGCGCCGCTTTTATGTCTATTGATATCAAATCTTGTAATTCTCCTATTTGAGAAGCGAGTAATGCTTGATCAAGCGATGTTTTTGCTCTGTTTAAGCAGGTTTGCTGGCGTACATTTGTGACAAATTCCAAACTATCAGGTTCTATTTCTTTTACCTGATTTGTTAAAGATTTTTTTAATTCTTCAATCCCTTCTCCGCTTTGGGCAGAAATATAAATAACACTCTCTTTTCTCTCCTGAACCAAATCAGCTTTATTCGCTGCAACTATATATTTTTTTGATTTTATAAAATCCAAAATTTCTTCGTCTTCCTTTTGGATTCCTTGTTTTGCATCATAAATAAATAAAACCAAATCAGCTTCATTTAAAGATTGTTTAGAATATTCTATTCCGATTTGTTCAACTTTGTTTTCACCTTCATCACGAATACCTGCTGTATCAACAAGCGTAACGGGTATACCTAAATCAAGGGTTTCTCTTAATATGTCACGGGTTGTACCCGCTATTTCCGTAACTATTGCCCTGTTTAAGCTTAAAAGCGCATTAAAAACAGAAGATTTTCCGACGTTGGGTTTCCCTGCTATAGCAACGGTAATTCCTTGCCGCATTATATTTGAAGCTTCTGCACCGGACAAAACCGAGTCTATCTTTTTGATTATGTTTTCAATTGACTCTATCAAATAAGAATACTCAGGCTCTTTTACATCCTCAGGGAAATCAATTCCTGCCGTAATTCTTGAAAGAACTTCAAATATATCGTTTTTAATATCGTTTATTTTTTCTTTTAATACACCGGACAGGTTTTTCATTGAGATTTTAGCGAACTCACCCGTTTTGGAATGAATAATATCCGCAACCGATTCCGCTTGAGACAAGTCCATCCTTTTATTCAAAAACGCACGTTTTGTAAATTCACCTTTTTCTGCCGGCCTTGCACCGTTTTTCAAAACCAGATTTAAAATATTCTGAACAACTTGAATACCGCCGTGGCATTGAATTTCTACTACATTCTCTCCCGTATAGCTGTTAGGTGCAAAAAACGGAAGAACAATAACTTCATCGATTTTAGTTTCGCCGTCTACTATATAACCGTGGCTAAATTTTCTCGGTTCAAAGTTATTATTTGTAAAAATCTTTTTTATAATGTCAAAAGCTTTTTCGCCTGAAATTCTTATAACACCGACACCACCTGTTCCAAAGGGAGTCGATACTGCTGCTATTGTGTCAAATTCATCTAAAATATTCATAGCGTAATTATAATTCAAAAAACATATATTTAAAATCTGTTAAATATAGCGGGAATATTTTTTAAATAATCCTCCGATCTAAAACAATCTTCAATTTCGTTTTGTGACAGTTTTTCTGTAACTTCGGGATCTAAAAGCAATTCTCCTTTGAAATCTCCGCCGTTTAAGGCACTTAGTGCATGTTTTTGCACTATTTCGTACGCTTTTTCCCTCGGATACCCTTTTTCCGTAAGTTTAAGCATTACTTTTTGAGAATAAATAATTCCGCCATACAATTGGGAATCTTTTAGCATATTGTCTTCATGCACAACTAAATTTTCAACCACACCTTTGAATCTGTGAAGCATAAAATCAACTAATATCAAAGAGTCAGGAAAAATTATCCTTTCGGCCGAACTATGTGAAATATCACGCTCATGCCACAAATTAATATTCTCAAAAGCCGCAATCATATTTGAGCGGACAACCCTTGAAAGTCCGCAAAGGTTTTCACTTAAAACAGGATTCTTTTTGTGAGGCATCGCCGAAGAACCCTTTTGATGAGCGCCAAAACCTTCTTCAACTTCTCTTACTTCAGTTTTTTGCAAATGTCTTATTTCCGTTGCATATTTTTCTATTAAAGAAGCAATTATCGCCAACTCAGCCATAAACTTTGCATGCCTGTCACGTGAAATTATTTGAGTTGAAATTCTTGCGGGTTTTAAACCTAAATTTTCACATGCGATTTGTTCTATTTCTACAGGCAGGTTACTATAAGTCCCTACAGGCCCTGAAATTTGCCCTGCTAATATTTCTTCCAAAGCTGATTTAAAACTGTTATATGCTCGTTCTAATTCATCATACCAATTTAGAAGTTTAAAACCGAAAGTCATAACTTCTGCATGAACACCGTGCGAACGCCCGACACAGACGGTATTTTTATATCTGAAAGCTTTTTCTTTTATAACCGCTAAAAGCTCTTCCAAATCTTTTTTTATAATTTCGGAAGAATCTTTAATTTGAAGAGCAAACGCAGTATCTATAACATCCGAACTCGTTAACCCTTTATGAATATATTTTGCGCTTTCACTTCCGACTGATTCATTTACATTCGTCAAAAACGCAATTACATCATGGCGCACTTCTTTTTCTATTTCATCAATTCGTTCTACGGAAAAAGAAGCTCTGTTCTTAATTTCTTCAAAATTTACTTTCGGTATTTGACCTAACTTATAATAAGCTTCACATACCGCAAGTTCAACTTTTAAATAATAGTCAAACTTTGAAGTTAAGTCCCAAATTTTAGAAATTTCTTCTCTTGAATATCTTTCAATCATTACTTTTTACCGTTTTTCTCACTTCTTGTCCTGACGGAAATTCTTATTGAAGTTCCTACAAAACCAAACGCTTCTCTGAGTTTATTTTCCAAATATCTTTTATAATGCTCTTTCAGGAGCTTTTCATCGTTTGCAAACAATAAAAACATAGGCGGATGAACTGCCGCTTGAGTTGAATACAAAATTTTAAGCTTTTTATTTCTTATGGTCTGCGGAGGATTCAATGCATAAGCTTCATTTACAACTTTATTCAAAAGTCCGGTGGATACACGTTTTTTACACTCAGAATAAACTTCTTCCACTTTTGTAAAAATTTGGTTTAATCTTTGATGAGTAACGGCGCTTATATAAATTTTCGGAATATAGCTTAAAAACGGAAGTTCATTTGATAACATCTTTTCAAATTTATTTATGGTATTCGATTTTTTATCCTCAATTAAATCCCACTTATTAATAGCTATAATCATTCCCTTGCCGGCTTCCGTAATTATTGAGGCTATTTTTTTATCTTGATCGGAAATACCGTTTATTGCCTCAGCAGCATCTATCACCAAAAGAGCAACATCACATTCTCTTATAGATCGAATTGCTCTGTCTACTGCAAATTTTTCCACTCCGTAGTCTACTTTTGCCTTTTTCCTTATTCCTGCCGTATCAATTATTACAAAATCTCTGTCATTATAGCTCAACCTTGAATCAATACTGTCACGAGTTGTTCCCGATATATCCGACACAATTACTCTTTTTTCTCCTAAAAGAGCATTTACAATGGAAGATTTTCCGGCATTCGGACGACCGACTATAGCAAGTTTTATAGTATTGTCGCTTTCATCCGTTTCTTCATATTCAAAGTCTTTTGTAATTTCTTCCAACAAATCTCCGACACCGCCCGAACCGTGTAGAGCTGAAATTGCAATAGGCTCACCTATCGCAAGTGAGTAGAAATCACTTATCATCGTAATTTGATTTGATGAGTCAACTTTATTTACCGCCAAATAAACAGGCTTTCCTGATTGACGTAAAATATTGGCTATATCCGTATCAACAGGAGTAACCCCTTCAATTCCGTCTACAAGGAAAATAATTTTTTCTGCTTCTTCACAAGCAATACGTGCTTGATCGTAGATTGAAACCATTATTTCGTCTTCGTCACCCGGAACTATACCGCCGGTATCTATAAGTGTAAACGGCTTGTTTTGCCATTCTACGTCGAAATATATTCTGTCACGTGTGACCCCCGGAAGGTCATCTACGATGGACTGTCTTCTTCCCACAACACGATTTACAAATGTCGACTTTCCGACATTTGGTCTTCCGACTACTGCTACTATAGGTTTTCTGCTCATACCTGTATTTTAGCAAAAAAATAAAATATCCGAGATTTTTGCTCTGTAAATTTTAAAAAATGTATCAATTTTAATATTTTTTGATTATTTTTGTAACATTTCTTAATAATTAGGAACAAAAAAGGCAATTATTTAAAAGTTAAATACTTTATATATATGTAAGAGATAAATATAAGAGAGAACAAAAGATGTCAACAACTTATTCAGCAATCGAAAGAAACAAAAAACCGGCAGGAGCACTTGAAATCCCTGAAGATTATAAATTCTATTATTTGAACAAAAAAGATCGTCAAATGAGATTCAACAATGGCGGAGATCCAATCTACGCTGTATTCGAAAAAATTGACGAAAGACCTCTTTCTAAAATCGCTCGTGATTTCGTTAGAGACCTTAAAAATGATACAATTAGCTTTATCTCTACAGTTTTAAAATAATATTTTACATTACTCTTATCAAACTGTTGACTTCGCAATCAGTAAGTTCAGAAACAACTTCTTTTATACTCTTTTCAAGACATTCTTCCGTTATTACGGTTATCTCTGCTGTATTATTTTCATTTACACCCTTTTGTAAAATACTTGAAAGACTTATATTTTTACTTGCGCAAATTGCTCCGATTTTTGCAATAACACCAATTGCGTTAGGAGCGGTAATTGACAGGTAATACTTATTATAAGTATTATTTATATCTACAGGGTTAGCAGTTGAGTGATGATGACATCTCATCATTGGGAGAAGATATTCAGTTGTACCAAACTCTCTTGCTATTGCAAGGATATCACCTATTACCGAACTTGCTGTAGGAAATTCGCCTGCACCTGGTCCTGACAAAACTATATTTCCTATAGGATGACCGCTTAGCGCAACTGCATTTGTCACATAATCTATATGTGCAAGCATAGCACTTTTCGGAACCAGCATAGGATGAACTCTTACATCGGCATTATTGTTTTCATCAATCGTCGCGCTTGCAATAAGTTTGATTTTATAACCAAGCTCATTTGATTTTTGCATATCTTCTTTTCGTATCTTTGTTATACCTTCTCTATATACATTTTCAAACTTAATCCTTGAGTTGAAAGAAATAGTAGCTAAAGTCGTAATTTTATATGCAGCATCAAAACCTTCCACATCACCAGTCGGATCTGTTTCCGCGTAACCCAGTCTTTGGGCATCAGCAAGTACATCTTCGTAAGAAGCGCCTTCTGCATCCATTTTGGTAAGTATATAATTAGTAGTGCCGTTCAATATTGCTTGAATTTTAGTTATCTTATTACCTGCCAAAATCGTTTTAATAGGCATTATTATAGGAATACCGCCTGCGATTGCGGCTTCGTACAATACTACACGGTTATGTTCTTCCGATAAATTGAAAAGTTCTTCTCCTTTTTTAGCTAAAAGTTCCTTATTAGCCGTTACAATATGTTTCCCGTTTTTTAATGCCGTTTCAATATAACTCCATGCCGGTTCAACCCCGCCCATAAGTTCAACTACAACATCAATTTCAGGATTATTGACCAAATCAAAAGGATTATCGGTTAAAATTTCTCTCGGAACTTCAACTGAGCGAGGTTTATTTATGTTCCTTACAGCTATTTGTTTAATTTCAACATTGTCAAACTTTTCCAAGCTTTTATAAACACCTGAACCTACAGTTCCTAAACCTATTATACCTATTCTCAATTTATCCGACATTATAAAATTTCTCCTTCAATTTAACCTACTAATTTCTTCAAATAATTAGGAAGAGCGAATCTTGCTTCGTGATATTCTTTGTTATATATCTTACAAGTTTTTGTTATTTCATTACCTCTTCTTTCATCCCAATAGGACAGAGGTTTTACGCTCTCGGAGCAGAATGCCCATGCCCAATATCCGCCCGGATATGTCGGAATATTTGAAGTATAAGTTGAAACAATCGGGAACACTCTTCTCAATTGAGTATACATCTTCTTAATTTCTTCCTGATTTGTAAACGGTGACTCTGATTGCGCAGCCATTATACCGCCTTTCTTCAGGGAACGCTTTACATTTGTGTAAAATTCATCCGTAAATAAACCTTCACCCGGCCCCATCGGATCTGTTGAATCAATAAGAACAATATCAAACATATTTTCTTTATCTTTTATATATTCAATCGCATCTTCTACAAGAATTTCGCATTTCGGATTATCTAATTCACAGGAAATTGTCGGCAAATATTTTTTACAAGCATCTATTACCATGCCGTCAATTTCGCATAAAACAACTTTTTCAACAGTATCGTGTTTTAATACTTCTCTTACTGTACCGCCGTCGCCGCCTCCGATAACAAGAACATTCTTCGGGCATTTGTGATGCATCATCGGAATATGTGCTATCATTTCGTGATAATGCCATTCGTCACCTTCTGTTGTCATCATTAAATCATCAAGAGTTAATACCCTTCCGAGTGTTGAATCAGTTTCGAAGATTTCAACCTTTTGAAACTTTGATTGTTCCGAAAATAAAATATTACCTTGCTTAATTGCTATTCCGTATCCGCCCGGTGTAATTTCTTTATAAAATTTTTCTTTAGTTAATTCCATTTTTTATTCCCCCTGAGAGTATGTGTATATGAAGATGAAAGACTTCTTGTCCCGCATCTTTTCCTGTATTTATTATTGTCCTGTATGACTTTATATTGAGTTTTGAAGTAACTTCTTTTACGGTCATCATAAGTTTTCCAAGTAGATTTTCATCATCAACTTCATTTAACGACTCAACATGTTTTCTCGGTACAACCAGCAAATGAGTGTCAGCCTGAGGATTAATGTCTTTAAATACAACCGCAATATCGTTTTCGTAAACAAATTCTGTTCCGAAATCTCCGTTTATAATCTTACAAAATATACAATCCGACATCCTTATATTCCTTAATTATTCTTCTTCGCTATTCATTTTTACAGACTCATGGCATTTGCAATTTTCACCGCAATTACAATTACATTTGCATTTTGGTGCTGTTTTAGCCAATTCTTCATCTGTTCTTTCTATAGTCTTATTAGCTTTATTTTCCATTTTTTGTGCCGCTTTTTTCATTCCCTTTGCGGTTGAATTTGATACTTTATTTGCTCCTCTTACAGTTGCTTTTTTAGCTTTATTTGCTCCGCTTTTTACATGTTTTGCCGTGCTTTTTGCAGCTTTTGTCGAAGTTTCTTTTACGGCTTTTGCAGCCTTTTTCGAACCTGACTTAACTGAAGCCGCAGTCTTTTCAGCCGCTGCCTGAGTTTTTTCGGATATTGATTCCAGCATTATTTCCGCTTTTGATTGTTCTACAGGCCCCATTTCTTCTGCCGAAACACATATTGTTGTACAAATTAACACAAATAATAAACTTAATACTCTTTTCATAAAAATACTCCTTCTATAGATTCAATAGTAATATACTAACATCAACAACGTAATAAATAAAATTATATTAATATTTTGAAATATATAATACAAAAGTTCTGTGTTTTTGGTAGAATATTTGTTGAGGGCTTATCACAATGAATAAGAAAATATGTTTTATATCGTTGTTATTGTGTACTGCGCTGCTTGCAGCTCAGCCTTCGTATGCGAAATTAACAAAAGAAGCTCATGCACTTTATCAAAGGGCATGCTCTTATGAATACAAAAACGATTACAACACAGCAATTCAAATAATCCAGCAAGCATTAAACCTCAACGGTGAAGATGCTATGTTATATACAAAACTCGCAGGATTATATGCAGATACCGGAAATTATAATGAGGCTCTTGCTTCATACAAAAAAGCCGTGAAGCTGCGCCCTAATGATGCTTTTATATATATAAGCATGGGTAATATATTACAAACAATCGGCGATTATGAAAATGCATACAATTGCTTTAAACAAGCTCAAACTATTTATCCCGAATACAAATACAATTACTTAAATTTGGCTAATATTGAATATTTCAGAAAAAATTATGATTCGGCAATTGACGGATACAATAAATTTATAAGCGCATACCCTGATCACTTAGAGGCAAGTGAAAATCTTGCTAACATCTATTCGTTAACAGGAAAACCGGATAAAGCTTGTGAGATTTATTCAAATTTATATAAAAAATATCCGTCAGCATTTGACGAATTTGAAAAATACGGTTTAGCATTGTTTGAAACGAAACAATACCAAGCAGCTGCCGGTATGCTTGAAAAAGCTTTAAAAGATAATGAAAACAGCGAAAGTATTAATGCTAAACTTGCCTTAACATACCAAAATTTGGGAGAAAACGGTAAATCACTTGATTATTTTCACAAAACATTTGAAATAAATCCTAATTTAACCGCATTAAGATTTGATTATGCAAATTTATTGGGAAACATGGGGCAAACCACAGAATCTATTGAGCAATACAAATCATACATCAAGGCTTTTCCTAACGACTCTGATGCATACAAAAATTTAGGACTTGTATACAAGAAATCCGGAAATATGGATTTGGCATTGTTTAATTTAGAAAAAGCCTACACTCTGGATTCTTCAGACCAAAACATCAAAAAAGAACTTGCTTTTTGTTACCATTCAAAAAATGATTACAAAAATGCTCTTAAATTTTACGATTTTGCTCTAAAATCAGAACCTGATAATATCGAATTGCTTGCTAACAAAGCTTTAACGCTCCATGCTATGAATAATTACATGTCAGCAATTGAAATTTATAAGAATATTCTTAAAAAACAATCAAATGAAAGAATCGAACAAAATCTGACAGCAGCTTGTATCGCCTATGGCTATAATCTATATGATAAAAGCGATTACGGGCAGGCAATTTTGTATTTCGAAGATGCAATAGACATAAACGAAAAAGAAGCCTCAGCATACTACGGGCTTGCCATGGCTAACGAAAAACTCGGGATTAGAGAAACTGCAATTGAAAATTACAGAAAAGCTTCGGAACTTGAACCTGCAAATAAGGAATATATTTCCGCATTACAAAGAATTAATAATGAAAGCAATGAAACGCCTGCCGCTGTTGTAAAAGAAGAAACCTTTAATCCTGTTAAAACTGCAGCCGAAGAGAAAAAAGAGGAACCTATAATAATAACTCCGGTGATAGAACAGGCAGAAGAAAACTTATCTTATGAAGATTTAATAAAAAAAGGAAGCAGCGAAACTTCTAAACAAAATTTTGATAAAGCCATCGAATATTATACAAAAGCTGTAATTGCCAAACCTTCAGACAAGGCTACTATGATGAAGATTGCAACTTTATACAAAAATAAAGGTAACTATCAAAAAGCAATAAGCTTTTACGATAAAATAATAGCGCTTGACAAAAATAACGGCGATGCATATTTTAATAAAGGTTTGGTTTTAGCCAACCAAAAAGATTATGATAATTGTATAAAATGCTTTGAAAAAGTAATTGAACTTTCTCCGGATTATCCTTATGCCTACTATTCATTAGGATTGGCTTATGAACAAAAAGGCAATAAAGACAAAGCTTTAGAGTATTATTATTTGTATACCGGTCTTGAATCCGATGAAAATGTTTTACGTGCCGTAGAACAAAGAATTAAAAATTTGGAAAAACAGTAATGAAAAGATTTTGTATTACAGCCGTAATTTTTATACTGTTATTTATGTTTACAGGCTGCACTTTTGCCGCCAAAAAAGGGATTTTGCTTTTTAATTCGGAACCTGTGACAAGGGAAAATGCCCTTCATGACAACATGGTTTTCAATGCGGGAGAGCGGGTATATTATCTTTTTATTGCACCTAAAAAAATGAAAAATAAATTTATCCGCGTTCAAATATTTAAAATGATTGAATCTGCGCCTTGGGGCGGAAACGAAATTGTCAGAACAAAAGATTTCAGGCTAATGAAAGACGAAAGATATTACCACACCGATTATTTTACACTGTACGAAACCGGTAGATACGTAATGCAAGTGTTTTCAATTGATGACTTGCAGCACCCGCTTGCAGTCGATTTCTTTTATTTGAGGTAAACTTCCATTAATTTTTCTGCTGTTATAACTAATTGTCTGATACTGTCTTTTATATACTGATATGCAAAATAGTATTCTTTTACGGTTTCATACTCAGTATCTTTTAATTTATCTTTTTGCCCAATTAATTTTTCACACAATTCAAAAGCAGTATTTAGTCTTATTGATGTATTTTCAGCATTTCTTATTATATCTTTTAAATTTTCTTCAATCATTTTTATTTCGAATACTATTTACCTAATTTAGAATTATAAATTTCATCAATATTAATTAAAGATTCCTCTATTTTTAAAAACAAATCATTGCACAATGCAGTACCTACAAAACTTTTGTTTATAGAATCAAACTCTAGTTTTGATTTTATAAATGATTTGTATGAATTAAATAATTCAGCCTTAAAAAATTTTTCTAAATTATACGAGTTGTCCATTGCATTTTCTCAATGATTATTTAAAGATTTTAGCAAATAATTGAGAAAATGCAATACAATAATATTGGAAAATTTATAAGAAATAAAAGATACGAGCTTGACAAATCTATGTCACTTAATACGTTTGCAATTAACAATGATATTGAACCTGCTGTTTTGAGCAGAATTGAAAATTGCAAACAGGGCATTAAATTAGAAGTATTGGCAAAAATTGCAAATGGTTTTGGGCTATACGCATCTGAACTATTGTCGGAATACGAATCATCTGCAAATTCAAAATAAAAGTAGGTTAAATTTATGCAATTTTAGTAAGCGTAAGAGATTCGGCGAAGCCGAACAATTATTAACGCCCGCAGGGTGTAGTAAACAATTGTGTGTTTTTCTTTCTTCTTTTTTGGGGGGCCTTTTTACTTCTTTTTTATATTACACTTTCATGCCGGTAGAGTATCTTTCAAACTTTTTGATATTTACCCCCTCGCAAATAAAAGAAAGAAGTAAAAAGGCACTAAAGAAAAATTATATTTTTACCTCAACGATTTTATTAAATCTGAAATAACTTTTTCTTGTGCGGAAATTTCTTCTATCCTTGCATTTGTTTGTTCAACAAGCTCTTTTGGAGCATTGGCAACAAACTTTTCATTTTTCATTCTGCCGAGCAAAGAATTCTTTTCATTTGTCAGTTTTTCTAATTTCTTTTCCTGCCTTTTAATTTCTGCATCCAAATCAATTAAATCCGCAAGCGGAACTATCAATTTTGAAGCTGAGACAACTGCTGTAGCTGATTTTGGAGGAACAGGCGCATTTACTTCCGCATAAGAAATATTATTAACTTTAGCCAATCTGTGAACATAAGATTCTATCGCTTTAAATATTTCCAATTCTCTGCCTTCTGCCCTTACTTCAACATCAACGGTTGCAGATGTCGGAATGTTGAAACTCTGTCTTACATTACGTAAAGATGTAATTGTATTAAATACAAGCTTCATTTCCTCTGCTTCGGTTTCATATTTCAATTCATCTTTATATACAGGATACGGAGCAACTATTAATGCGGAAGGTTCATCACCTTCTATACCTAAACCATAACCGTTTTTAACTCCTTGCCATATTTGTTCAGTTATATGAGGCATAATCGGATGGAACAATCTTAATGATTCATCAAGAACATATCTTAAAACTCTTTGCGTATTGAGCTTTAATTCACTATCCTGCAATTGAATCTTTGCTATTTCCACATACCAATCACAATATTCACTTCTAAAGAAATCATATAATATATGTGCTATTTCCCCGATTCTGTATTCTTTCAAGTTTTCGTTAACAGCTTTTGCCGTTTCATTTAATTGGTTTAAAATCCATTTATCAACAAGGGTTAATTTTTCCTTATCAAAAGGCTTGTTATCAACTCCTTCAAGATTCATCAATACGAAACGTGAAGCATTCCAAAGTTTGTTAGCAAAATTTCTTCCGTATTCAAATCTTTCATCAGATATTTTAATATCCTGACCGCCATAAGTACAAAGCGAAGTCATTGTAAATCTGAGGGCATCACATCCGTATTTGTCTATAATTTCAACCGGATCAATTGTATTTCCCTTAGATTTTGACATCTTTTGACCTTTTTCGTCACGAATAAGTCCGTGTATATAAACAGTCGAGAACGGAGCTTTTTTAGTAAATTCCAAGCCCATTGTAATCATTCTTGCAACCCAGAAGAATATAATATCAAACCCCGTTACAAGAACTGATGTAGGATAGAATTTTTTAAAGTCGTCTGTTTCCGAATTAGGAAATCCCATAGTTGAGAATGGCCACAAACCCGATGAAAACCAAGTATCAAGGCAATCCGACTCTTGAACGTAATTTTCAGGATCCGGATTTTCTTTTGCTACAACCATTTCACCCGTAGTTTTATGGTAATAAGCAGGAATCTGATGTCCCCACCAAATTTGGCGTGAAATACACCAATCACGAATATTTTCCATCCAGCCTAAATAGTTCTTTTCCCAACGTTCCGGTATAAATTTAATTCTGCCGTCTTTAACAGCGGCGATTGCTTCTTTTGCAAGAGGTGCCATTTTTACAAACCATTGTTCGGAAAGAAGCGGTTCTATTGTTGTATTACATCTTTGACACTTACCGACATTGTGTTCATGGTCTTTTATTCTGAGTAAAAATCCCTTGTATTGAAGCATTTCAACAACTTTTTTACGAGCTTCATATCTGTCAAGTCCTTGATATTCAGTGGGAACTTCTGCACAAGCCTTTAATTTACCTTCTTCATCAATTACCCAAATTGGCTTGAAGTTATGACGTTTCCCGACTTCAAAGTCGTTAGGATCATGAGCAGGCGTAATTTTAACTGCACCTGTACCAAATGATTTGTCAACATATTCATCAGCAATAATAGGTATTGTCCTGTTTGTAAGAGGTACTAATACCTTTTTACCGATTAATTCCGAATATTTTTTATCAGAAGGGTGAACTGCTATAGCAACATCGCCAAACATGGTTTCAGGTCTTGTTGTATCCACGATTATTGCTCCCGGTTCATCAACTAACGGATAAGAAATTTCCCACATGTGACCTTGTTCTGTTTCGTATTCCGTTTCAATGTCAGAAATAGCTGACTGACAGCGAGGACACCAGTTTACAATATAAGCACCCTTATAAATCAAACCTTTATTGTATAAAGTTACGAAAACTTCTTTAACCGCATCAGAACAGCCTTTATCGAATGTAAATCTTTCTCTTGAACGGTCAAAAGATGCACCTAATCTCTTCATTTGGTCAAGAATTGTACCTTTATGCTCGTTTGTCCATTCCCAGGTCTTTTCAAGAAATTTTTTCCTTCCCAAATCATGACGGGTTAAACCTTCTTTAGCCAATTGTTTTTCAACAACATTCTGGGTTGCAAGTCCTGCATGATCCGTCCCCGGAATCCAAAGAGCTTCATAACCGCTCATTCTGTGATAACGAATTAAAATATCTTGCAGAGTTTCATCAAGTGCGTGCCCCATGTGCAATACACCTGTTACATTCGGAGGAGGTATAACTATTGTATACGGAGGCTTATTTGAATGGGCATCAGCTCTAAAATATCCGCCTTCTTCCCAAAATTTATACATTTTATCTTCTGTTGCCTTCGGATCATATACTGTAGGCAAATCTTCCGTTTTTATTTTCGTTTCAGTCATCACAAATCCTCGTATTTATTTTCGGTTACTGTTTAATTGTATCACAAGCAAACTCAAATATAACCTATTTCAAATAAGTTTTAAAACTTTTATCTTCAACTTTATATCCGCAGCCTTCGTGAAGTTTTCCCGGATAACCTATTTTTGAAGCGGGATATTTTTTACACATTTTTAATCGTTTATCATAAACCGAACACAAACCTTCATCTGTTACATATTTACAAGCAAAAATAAGATTTCCGTATTCATCTTTTCCCCTTATATAAAATCGTTTGTAGGCAGGAAAAAGAAACTGCAAGATTTTAAAGTCGGTTGTTGTATATGTATCAAAGCTATACATATAACGGCAGCATTTCCCGCATTTTAAACATTCGCCCGTAATTTTATACTCCATTTTTTCGGGAACAAAGTATGATAAAATTTCATTTTTAATCACTTCTAAAAAATCGAACATATTTTTATTATACTTTACAAACCTTCATAAATCATGCTTTATCAGGCAATTTTTACAAAAAACATGACTTATTATTAATAGTTAGGTTTGTAAAAGGTGATTTATTTTGAATTCGATTAATCAAAATTATTACAATAATTATGATTTAAGCCATAAGCAAATTGGCTTTAAATCAGAAACAGCACAGGAAGTTCAACCTGTGCAAGTTCCTGATTTGTACTATATTCCGGAATATAAAGACAAACCTAAAAACTTTAAAGAGAAAGTTAAACAATGGGATGTTATGGGGCTTGTGTATCAGTGGCTGGCGCATCCGCTTTTGATGATTGGTGCTTGTGCAGGTCTTTCAATCGGTATTGATGCATTTGACCGTTCTTGTAACAAAGAATATTCCAAAAGTATTGTCGGAAAAGCTGCAAAATTCGGTGATAAAATAGAGCAATCGAAATTAATACAAAGTAATCCCGTTCAAAAAGTTTTAGGCGGAATTAAAGAGGGCTGGGGCCGGATTAAAAAGACCGCAATGAAAAATGATATTATAAGCGCAATGGTAAAAACTCCGTCACGCCCTGAAAATTCAATGCCGAAAGATGAATTAAAACACTCTAATTTCCGTGTTGTATCTCAGTTCAAAGAACTTGCAAGAGACATTGGTTTAACAGATGCAGATGCTGAGATTAAAAAATCTTGGAACCCGCTCAACGGAACTTCCGGCGGCAAAAAGAAAATTTTAAGCTGGAAAGATTGGGATTTAACGAATGATGAAATAAAATATTTAAAAGACTCTTTTGGTGAAAAAGATTTGTCAAAAGTTTCAAAAGAAGTTCTTGGTGACAGAATCAAACTTAAACGTGCAGGTTTAGCCGAAAGTGAAATTTCAGAAATACTTGCTAAAGCCGATTCATCGAAACTTGTCAGAGAAAAACTATTGGAAAAAGGCGGCAGAGATGCCGCTTGGATGGAAAAAGTCCTGAAAGACGAAACAGGAGCTTGCGCAGATGAAGTAAGAGACTTCTGCAAAAAACTTGAAGGTCAAAGAATAAATAAGAGTTGGTGCAAAATACCTGTACTTTCTAAATTATTCAGCAACGTAAGAGGTACGAATTCAGTTGCCAACAGACTATCTAGTATGTCTGACGGAGCTAAAACATCAACCGGAAGATTTATGTCAAAGCTTCTCCAAAAATTCCACAGAGGTATTACATTCGGCGGCGGCAAATTTATGGTGCTTCTGTTTGTAGGTCCTATGATGGTTGAAGCCTTGTTAAATACTAAAAAAGCAGATAAAAAAGAAAAAGTCGGAACTCTTGTAAGCGGTATGGTTGAACCGGCAACATGGGTATTTACATTCCCGCTCATCTTAAGATTTATGCACTCATACGGCGGTATTCAATACGCAGGAATGAGCCCTGAAAAAGTTGCCGAGTACAGAAATGAAATAGAAAAATTCAACAAAAGAGTTGATGATAAAGAGTTTAAAGACTTTAAATCTTATAATACCGCTAAAAAAGAACTAAAGACAAAATTAAAATCATTAAGACATGTTGAAAATCAAGGTGTATTTACATCGATAATGAGAAAAATAAGTCATATAACTAAATGTGACCTTGAAAAAATTAACTCTTACAAAAACGGAAATGCAATTGGAAATATTATAAGAAAAATTCCTAATACATTAAAGAACATAACATTCGGTTATGTAGGAAGATTCGGATTATTTATGTTAGCATTTATGCCGTTCTTGGATAAAGTTATCAAAAAAGGTTTGAATACAGTATTCGGAAAATCTTATGACCAATACAAAGAAGAAGAA
>CADCOS010000102.1 GCA_902803165.1 uncultured bacterium
CAAGAGGGAGACCTGTAGAAAATTAAATAAACGAACGACGGGAGCGGATGTCTCCCGACCTCGAGAGCATAAGGCGCGAACCAACGTGCGGGCTGTTCAAGAGGGAGACCTGTAGAAATTAAATAAACGAACGACAATAGTGAATGTCTCCCGACAAAAGGATAAAAAAAATGGCTAATTTAAAAGACATAAAAAGCAGAATAAACAGTGTTCAAAACACTAAAAAAATAACCAAAGCGATGAAGATGGTGGCGGCAGCCAAGGTTAAAAAGGCTGAGAATACGGTTAAGGCATCAAGACCTTTTTCGGATGAGCTTTTAAACTTATTCAGAAAAATGGTAGCCACTGTCGGCGAATATTCATCTGCGGGGTTAAAGATTGAACGAGGATTGGACGATTATCCTGCATTATTGTCCAGAAGGGAAGTTAAGACGGAAGGTTTGCTTGTAATAACTTCCAATAAAGGGTTAGCCGGTGCTTATAATGCTAATATAATAAAAACTACGTTAAAACGAATCAAGGATAATACAGAAAAGGGTATAAATACTGTTATTTTCCCTGTAGGACAAAAGGCTGTTTCGGCATTTAAGAACAAGAAAGGCCGATATGAACTCAGGGAAGGTTATTTATCAATAGCAAATGAGCCTAGCGCAACGGGTGCAAATATAATCGCAGAAGATATTGCAGAAGATTTTGTTTCAGGAAAAATAGATAAAATAGATATTATAACGACTCATTTTAACAATATGATGTCATATAATATTGTTGACTGGGAAGTTTTGCCTGTTGAGATAGAAAAGGCAGAAAAACATGAATTAGATCCTGTTATGGAATTTGAACCGTCAGCGCATGCAGTTTTACAACAGCTTGTGCCTATGTTTATAACAAATTCTATATATCAAGCGCTTCTTGAAGCAAATGCCAGTGAATTGGCTTCCAGAATGACGGCAATGTCGGCTGCATCAAATAATGCGGAAGAAATGATTAATACTTTAACGGTTGATTATAACAAAGCTCGTCAATGGGCAATTACTCAGGAGTTGGTTGAAATTGTTTCAGGTGCTTCCGCTATATAGGTAAGTTCGATTGCGAATAATCAATTTCTGTGGCGTTGTATTTGTACATTAGATTTTGGTGGTCTTTTGCTTCAATTTTTGCACCCGCAAATGTTCCTGCGATACCGCCTGAAACACCTGCAACTAATGATATTATGGTTTTTAATGCTTTATTTTCCATTTTTTTAGTTGCAAAATATGCTGCGACGGTTGTTGCGGCTAAACCTAATATCATCAAACCGTTTGAGAGCCGGTTTGCTTTTTTGCTGTTCTTTTTATATTCTGCTTGGAATGAATCTGCTTCACTTTCAGGCACTTTATAATAGCGCGTTTCGTACTTGTTGCTGTTAATTTCAACTTGTACGTAATTGTTATCAAATTTTCTTGTTACAGAGCTTGTAAGTGCCATAATTTTACCTTTCGCTTATATAAAACTGATGAAGATTTGAAATTGCTTATTTATTGGGAGTAATGTTACAAAATTTAATAAACTATTTTTTCATAAACAAAAAACTTGAAAATAATAAAATCACCAAAGCAATGGGTGCTATACTTGTAAGCTTGTCTATATTATCAGTTCGGTTGATTTTTTGTATTTTAGGTATGAATTCATTGAGATTAGTTTTTGAAAAATTCCCGATTATGTGTTTTGTCTCGTACTTTTTCTTTCCGAAATCATCTTCTTTAACCTTGTCTAAATAAACAGATATATTATTTTTCCCGCACCAATCAATAAAAAAATTGTAACCCTTTGAGTCATATTTTTTGTACAAATCTCTGCCGTATTTACTTTTTACTTCGCCGTTCAAGAGTTGTTTTTTTAAGGCAGTTATAAGCTGTTTTTGTTCATGGTTAAATTTGAATGTTTTGGAAACGTGTATTCCTGTAAACGAATTTTTTTGAATATTATTGATTTGCATAAATATAAAATCTCACATTATATTTTTGATATTATATATGGTAGCATAAATTTTGCAGGATAATATATGATAGATAAACTTGTACAGAAACTAAAAGATGCGAAACAGCCGAAGAGCGATTTTGTCGGACTTATGGATTCTTTTAATAATCCGTATTTAGTTCTGATTGCTTGTATATTAAGTTTAAGGACAAACGATAAAACGACATATCCGGCAACGCTTCGAATGCTTAAATTGGCGGATAACCCGCATGATATGAAAAATATCAGAGTGGAAGATTTGGCAAAAGCTATTTATCCTGTAGGATTTTATGAGAATAAAGCAAAACAAATTATAGAGTTATCAAGGATTATAGATGAAGAATTAGACGGAAAATGTCCTGATGAAATTGAAGAATTGATAAAATTTAACGGTGTGGGACGTAAAACAGCTAATCTTGTGCTTTCAAGAGGATTTAACAAACCTGCAATATGTGTGGATGTTCATGTTCACAGGATTTTTAACAGACTCGGGTATGTTAAAACAAAAACCCCGGAAGAAACAGAATTCGCTTTAAGGAAAAAACTTCCCATAAAACATTGGATAGATATCAATACGCTAATGGTAACACACGGTCAAAATTGCTGTAAACCGCAAAGACCTAATTGCAAAGAGTGTCCGATAGAAGAATTTTGTAAAAAAGTATTATAAATTAGAGTTTAATTTCAAAAGTTGTTTTAGCTACGGCACAATTCGCCTGATATGCACGCATTGCACGAGTCATATTTACGGCATCCTGTACACCGAAGCCGTTTTCTAAAGCTTGAGACATGACATTTTCGAGAACTTCAGCAGATTTGATAACATTATTTGAAACTTCTGTATACAAATCAGTTGTTTCAGGATCGGAATAATATCCGCTTAAATCGGCAGAGGTGTTAAAATCTCTTTCCTGAGTATAAGCCGCAGGAACAGCAGCATTCAAACTTCCTTTCGCAGGGAAAGTTTCAATACCGTTTATCAAACCTAAATACAATGAATTATCTACAGGGGCTATCGTCATTACTCTGTCTTTCGTCTCTACAGTATCATGATAACTCATTTTTGAATTTTTTCAAGCCTGATTTATATAAAACTAAATGCAATAACTTTATCCATATTGATATGCAGCCAATCATATCTTACATCGTCTTCACAAATTCCGTCGTAAGAATTATTAACATGACAAAGTCTTACATTTACGAGATTTACGCAGGAATCTTTGTTACAATCTTCGCAATCGTAAACGTCACCTACGATTTGATAATGCGCAGTTAAAATTATAACTCTTGTAGAATCACTTTTTTCCATTATTTTTTTAAAATGTTTAGCTTTATCCATAAAAAAGCTCCTTTCAACAATATTTTTTTTCGATTTGTTGAAAGAAACATCCCTCAAGTGATTATATATTATTGAAAAAGATTATTCTCCCGCAAGTTTACCCAATTCTAAGAGTGAATTTACCGTTTCCTGATACTCTGTTTTATCTTTAACCGATTGTTTTAAAAAGCTGTTTATGTTGTCCATTAAAGCTATTGCCTTGTCACACATGGGATCGGAACCTGATACATAAGCACCTATGTTTATTAAATCCTCGTTTTTAGCATGCACAGCCATAAGATTTCTTATTATACCTGCGGCTGCTCTGTGTTCGGAAGTGGTAACATCACCCATAACACGGCTCAAGGACTGTAATACATCAACGGCGGGATAATGGTTTTTGTGGGCTAAAGCTCTTGAAAGCATAATATGACCGTCTAAAATACTTCTTGCCGTGTCGGAAATCGGTTCGTTAAAGTCATCACCTTCAACAAGAACGGTATATAGCGCAGTAATCGTTCCGAACTCATTTGTACCGGCTCTTTCCATTAATTTTGGCATCAGAGCAAAAACAGAAGGCGTATATCCTCTTGTTGCCGGCGGCTCACCGATGGCAAGTCCTACTTCTCTTTGAGCCATTGCAATACGTGTTACGGAGTCTAACATAAATAACACGTCCATGCCTTTGTCACGAAAATATTCCGCTATTGTTGTTGCGACGAAAGCAGCTTTAATTTTAACTAATGACGGTTGCTCAGAAGTCGCTGCAACAACTATTGAACGTTTCATTCCTTCCGCTCCGAGGATTTCTTCAATAAATTCTTTAACTTCACGTCCTCGTTCGCCTATCAATGCTATAACATTTAAGTCTGCTGAAGTATTTTTTGCCATCATACCGAGTGTAGTACTTTTACCGACACCTGAACCTGCAAAAATACCCATTCTTTGACCTTTTCCTACTGTAGCGAATCCGTCAACAGCACGTATTCCCAGCGCAAGCGGTTCTGAAATTCTTTTTCTTTTTAAAGGATTTATAGCCTCTGCACCGGTAGAGCGATATTCTGAAAATCTGATTTCGCCCAAAGTATCAATCGGTCTTCCGAGTCCGTCTAAAACTCTTCCTATGAGTTGATTGCCGACTCCTATTTTCATTGCTTCACCGGTATTGACGACCATTGCTCCGGGACGGATTCCGTCAGGCGAAGCTAGCGGCATTAGAAGAATTCTGTCTTTTTTAAAACCGACAACCTCTGCCATTTTAGGTTCATCATTGTAATCGTTGTATATATAGCACAAATCGCCTATTGAAGAGCGAGGACCGTCAGCTTCAATCGTTAAACCGATTATTTCCGTGATTTTCCCGATTTGTTTTATTGTATCGGTTTTATTTATTATTTCTAAGTATTTATCCTTATTCCAACTCATCGTTAGCACCTGTCAGCATATTTCGTGCAATCTCGGCAATTCGTGTTGATACTCTTGAATCCAGTCTTGTACTCAGGGTTTCTACAATAACACCGTCAGGAGATACCGAGTTATCCTCTGTTATCTTGATTGATTGAAGTTTAGGAACTTCTTCCTGCAATAACGGAGTTAATTTTGTTATGTCATCGACAAGCTTAGGGTTTACAATAATAGTAATACTTTCTTTATCATTTAATTCTTTTATGGCATCTAAAGTTATCTTGTGTAAAATTTCATCATCAAACTTTATATGACAAACCTTGTCTGCTATAGCGGAAACAAGTTCAACAATATCAAGCACTGCTGAATCAATAATATTTTTTTTGGTATCAAATGATGCTGAAGCAAGTGTTTCTAATGAATTAACAGCATTTTCGGCATCTTTGAGGAATTTTTCATAACCGTCTTGCTGCCCTTGTTTAAAACCCTCGTCATAAGCTTCTTGCTTAATTAAATCATAATCATTTTGTGCTTTCTTTTTTGATTCTTCAATAATTCTTTCAGCTTCTGTATTTGCGGTACTAACGATTATTTGAGATTTATTTTCCGCACCGTCAATTATTTGCTTAGCTTTGTTATCGGTTTCTTCAAGAATTTTTTTAACCTTTACCTGCTGCACAGTAACATTAGACTGCTCAATAGGCAGAACGTAATTGTTTCCTATCTGAATTTCACCGCTTTTTATTCTGTTACTCAATTAATTCGTCCTCAACACTTGCACGGGTAATTGTAATTTCTCCGGTAGCTTCAAGAGTTCTGATAGCGTTAACAATGCTTGTCTGAGCATCTTGTACTTCTTTTGCACGAACCGGTCCAAGGTATTCCATATCGTCTTTGAGCATTTGTCTTGCTCTTTCTGACATATTCTTAAAGATTTTGTCTTTAATTTCTTCTTTTGTACCTTTAAGAGCGAGTGCAACATTTTTGGTTTCAACTTCTCTGAGCAATCTCTGAATACTTCTGTCATCGAGGATAATAATATCTTCAAATACGAACATCAAGTCACGAACTTCTTGTGCCATTTTCTGATTTTCAATATCAAGCCATTCCATGATATTTTTTTCCGTACCTCTGTCGCAGCAGTTTAATATGTTAGCAAGTGATTCTACACCGCCTGCGGCTGAAAAATCTTGAACCAATAATGATGAAAACTTTCTTTGTACAATATCTTCAATTGTTGAAAGAATTTCCGGATTTGTAGGTGTCATATCGGCAATACGCATTGAAACAACTGCCTGAACATCAGGAGGTAAAAATGACAGTACCTGAGCCGCTAATTCAGGTCTTAAATACGCAAGTATTAAAGCAAGAAGCTGCGGATTTTCCGATGAAAAAGTATTTGCCAATTGTGACGGATCCGCTTCATTCAAGAAATAGAACGGATTGGTATTAACCATTGAATTTACTTTTTCAAGCATCTGGGCTGCTTCAGCTTCACCGTATGCTTGTGACAATAATTGCTTAGCATAAGCAGTACCGCCTTGAGTAATATAATTTCTTGCCTGAAAAACAGTTTGAAATTCATTCAAAATCGCATTTAAATCTTCATCCGATACTTTCCCTAAATTAGCAATGTCCAAAGTAATTTGTTCAAGAAGATCTTCATCTTTTATATTTTTGAGTATTTCCGTAGCAGTTGTCGGACCGAGAGCAATTAAAAGAGCTGCAACCTTTTGACTCGGACGTTTAAAGGTCTTTTTCTCTTCCTCTTTCTGCTTTTTTATTTCTTCTATACCCATAGTTTATAAGTGATTAGGTGATTAAGTAATTAAGTGATTAAAAATTTATTTGCCGTTTTCACTTGGTCACAATATCACTTGGTCACGTTTCCTCCTATTCTCTGATAAACGATGTTAATAACTTTGCCGCATCTTCAGGAGCAGCCATTATTGCTTCGTTCAATTCATTAATCGTTTGTTCTTTTTGGTTTTGTGTATTTCTTGCCGCATTAAGCTGTAAACTTGGCGTAATTTCAGGAGATTCTTCGTCTTCTGATACACCTCTTTGTGTAATTTCTTCCGGAACACGTTTTTCAGCAGGTTTTGGTGCAGGCATTTTTGAAATAAAGCCCTTCAATACCAACAATGCAAATAATCCGATAATTAATACAACTATGAGAGGCAATACTGATGAAGTTATAATCTCTACGGTTTGTTCATGTTGATATTGTTTAGCAAGCTCTTCGTTAGCTTTCTTATCAATAGTTGCGCCCTCAAATTGCAATCCCGAAACGGAAATTACATCGCCTCTTGAGTAATCAACACCGGATGCTGAAACTACAAGATTTTTTATTTCATCCTTTTCGGCTTCAGTTAATATTTTATTGACAGCAACCGCAATAGACAATCTTTTTATTGTACCCGGAGCGTATATAACCTGCTTAACTTCTTTAGATACATTATAATTGACCGCTGTTTTTTGTTTTGAATAATTCAGATTTCTTTGATTAACTACGGTAGAATTAGGAACAATATTAGGATTTTCGTACGTTTCAACCTCTGTCTGCGAACTTACCATTACTCCTTTGTCTTTATCAGCAAGTGGTATATAGCTTTCTATCGTAGCTTTTGCCGAATTAAAATCAATATCGGCATTTACCTGTACGGATACATTTCCTTTTCCTACAATCTTTTCCAATACATCGGACACTTTTTTGCCGGTTTGTTTTTCGAGATTTGATTTAAAACTTTCCATGTCGGTTGAATTTTTTGAAGTTTCATCAGACAGTACATTTCCTTTTTGGTCAGTTATAAATACTTGTTCTGGAGTCAATCTCGGAACGGAATATGCTACCAAATTCTTAATAGCTTTGACTTGTGAACTTTTTATTCTGTATCCCGGTTCAAGAACGAGCATTACGGAAGCTGTAGGTTTTTCATCCGTATCTTCAAATATTGAACGTTCCGGTTCGGCGAGCTGAACTTTTGCGAATTTTATACCTTGAATTTTCATAATGGCTCTGGTTATTTCGCCTTGGAAAATTCTTTGTTTTGTAAGTTTATTTTTAAAATCTGTTGAGCCGAGCTGCATGTCGTCTAAAAGCTCAAATCCTGCATCTCCGTCTTTAATAAGGTCGTTTTCCGCTACAAAAACACGCATTTCATCACGAACATTAGACGGAACCATTATTGTTTTTTTATCTTCCGAAACCTTGTACGGATAGCCATTTTTCTTCATATTTTCAACAATGGTTAAAGTGTTGATTTCATTTAAATCTGAATATAAAACAACCCAGTCGGGTTCCATTGCTTTTGACAAAAAGAATGTTGCGGCTACTATGGTGACAACAATTAAGGCCAGCATACCCAGTTTTTGACCGTCATCAAGACCGTTCCAAAGTTTTTTTACATCTTCAGCAAGTAGTGCAAAATAATTATTTCCCATTTCCTCTCCGCAAAATTCTTCACTATTAATAATATCCTATATAAAAAAAAGTTTCAAATTGTTAAATAACTGTAACATGTCATGGTTAAAAGTCAATTTTTAAGATTTATAATACTTAATATATTTGTAGGCAGGTTTTAAATCAGGTACAACTATGTCGTTGGAAATTAACAACAGACACAACAGCAACATGAACAATATTGCTCAAAATACGGGCAATAATACTACTATGCCTGCATTCAGAATTAAAAATAAGGTTGAGCAAAAAATTGATGAAGTTGTTCAACATATAGACGAGGAAAAAGAAAAACCGCATAATAAAACTGCCATCACCGTAGGAGCAAGCGTTATAGGACTTTCAATATTAGTTGCACTCGTAAATCCGAAGGTTTCATCAAAATTAATAGAAAAATTGAAGATTTTGGGCAATAAATATAAAACCAAATTACAAAAAAGCAAAGGAGATGTAAGAGCAAGTAAATTCTATAAATTTTTAGCAAATTCCATAGAAAAATTAAATAAATTTGTATCTTACACAAACAACGTAAACTCAGTTAAAGATACATATTATAAACAATTTTGCACCGAAGAAAAATCTTTTTACGGAGTCAAAAATAAAACAATAAGAAAATGCCTGCAAAGTTTAGATAAAGGGATTCGTTTTGTTTTAAAAAAACCGCACGAACTGATTTCTAAATGGGGGGAAAGACTTGCCAGACATACTGTCAAGAATAAATACAAAAATTCAGCAGCAATGTTGGATAGGTTCGAAATTCAATTGAAAAAATACTACAGTCAACTCTCCGCCGAAGATAAAGTTAAATTCGATGAGTTAATGAGTAATATAAAAACTGGGCGAGAGTACTTTAGTGTTCAAAACTTAGAAAACAGATTGTCTCATCAGGGTGATTTAATGCAAAATTTAAATACTGACATTCGAAGACAATGGGTTAACTATAAAAAAGGATTTACAAACAAGTACGTTAAAACATCTGAACATTTCAATAAAAACCTGTCATTCTGGGCACAGGATATTATGGCTAAGAAAAGAGGAGCGGTTAATACAGAAGGAAAAGGCGCTGTAGACACTTTGTTCAGCTATAAAGGAGGAACGGGCGGAAACTACAATGCCGTATTGGAAATTATTAAGCCGCACATGAGCGCAGATGAATTTAAAAGCGTTCAAAAACTGGCACAAAAAACTGAAAAGGGATTAAGGAAAGCTAACAAGAGCGAGTGTATGGATTACTTTGATAAAAGGCGAGACTTGACACTGGGCAGCGCTCCTACGGATATTCTTACCGCAACCGTCGGTATTACAACAGGTGCGATTGCTCTTGCTTCGGCAGATGACAGAGACAAACGTATTTCCAGGACTTTGACAGGTATTTTGCCTGCCGTAGCCGGAATAGGTACAAATATTGCAATGACTTCCATGTTATTTTCAGGAACAAAGGGTATGCTTATAGGTGCTGCAACAGGCGGTGCATTGAGTTTATTGGGAAGCGGATTGGACAAAGCACGATTGCGTGCAAAAGAAATATATAAACGCGAGCAAGAGAACAAAAATGCCTGACAGAACTGCTTGAAGAAAAATTTTTACTGCCTATAATCTCATGTCATGAGTATTATCCAAAAGTCACAAACAGCACTTGAATATGACAAGATTTTGCATGAATTATCTTTGTATGCAAAAACCGAGCAGGCAAAAAAGCTCTGTTTAGAGCTTACACCTTACGTCAGGAAAGAAGATATTCAAAGAGAAATTGACTATACAAGGGAAGCAAAACTTATATTGGATTTTGCTAATGATATTCCTGCGGAAAGGATACAAAATTTTGAAACCTTAAAACGCAGAAACGAATATTATAATGAAGAAGAGCTTATAGATATAGCCAAAACTCTGCGGGTTTTCAGGCTTGTAAAAAACTTTATCAAAGAAAATTCACAAAATGATTTCGGTATATTGAAAATATCCGCTCAACTATATGCGGATAAAGATTTTGAAGATAAAATATTCAATACTTTTGATGAAAATTTAACCGTCAAACGTAATGCTAATCCTGAACTTGATGGGCTGTATTCTTCTTTAAGAGATACGGAAACAGCGCTTAAACAAAAAGTTCAGGATTTAATGAACTCATCAGAATTTCAATCTCACTTGCAGGAAAATATATACACAATGAGGGACGACAGAATAGTTTTTCAGGTAAAGGCTTCCGATAAAAGTAAAGTTTCGGGGATTGTCCATGATGTTTCCGCTACAAGCAAAACTTTTTATATAGAACCTTC
>CADCOS010000103.1 GCA_902803165.1 uncultured bacterium
GTTTGTGTCTTTGAAAAGATGCGACATTCTGTTCATACCATAGTCAACAGGCGTACTTCTCAAAGGCGTATTATCATTTAAAACCGTGTACAATTGCGGTTCAAATTCTTCCAATTTAGGTTTTATATTTTCGGTTTTAGGCGGTTTATAAAAATTGTAAATTACTGTATTAAAACCTGCTCTTAAAATTACACGATTATCACCCTCTTTAAGCTTGACGGAGTGAGCAAAAGCACCGTTTGATGCCGTGTGAATCATTTCATTATCAATGGTTAAGCTTTCTCCTCTCCGTGTTTTACCGACAAAAAATGCGTAATTTGTGTTTACTATAGATTTTTTTTCTTTCGGTAAAACAAGCTCTAACGCAAGAGATTCAGTTATACTTAGTATTAAAACGAACAATAAAATTAGTATTCTTTGCATGATTTTCATAATATTATAAAATTTAACTACAATCAATTTTTATGTTACACTTTTAATATGAGCGGGAATTATATACCTTTATACAGAAAGTATCGTCCTCAAACATTAGACACACTTGTAGGTCAGGAGCATATTAAAAAAACACTTACAAGTGCAATTGAGTTGGGTAAGATTTCCCACGCATACCTTTTTACCGGCCCGAGAGGTACCGGTAAAACTTCTACTGCAAGAATTTTAGCAAAGTCCTTAAATTGTAAAAATGGCCCTACTATACATCCTTGCGGGGAATGTGAAAGTTGTAAAGATATCACAAACTCAATTCCTATCGATGTTATAGAAATTGACGCCGCAAGTAACAGAAAAGTTGAAGATGCTCAAAATATCTTGGAAAAAGTTCAATATGTCCCTGTTAACGGTAAGTACAAAATATACATAATAGACGAAGTTCACATGCTTACAAACCATGCTTTCAATGCGCTTTTAAAAACATTGGAAGAACCGCCTGAGAATGTTATATTCATTTTGGCAACAACAGAAGTTCATAAAGTTTTGGATACAATAAAAAGCCGATGCCAAAGATTTGATTTCAGAAGGATAACCACAGATGATATCGTAAAACATTTGAGATGGATTTCTGAACAAGAAAAAATCAATATAACCGACGATGCGCTTTTTGCAATAGCAAAAAATGCTGCGGGCGGAATGAGAGACAGCATATCACTTTTAGACCAATTAAGTATTTTAGGTATTACAAAAGAAATTACCGTTGATGATGTAAATTCTATTTTAGGCAGAATCTCATTTGATGTTTTGAACAAACTGACAGAGCAAATAATTTCTTCAACCCCGTCTAATGCAATTGAACTTATCAATGAAATATACAATTCCGGTAATGAACCTTTGCAGATACTTACGAATCTTAATGAATATTTCAAAAATCTTTTAGTTGCAAAAACTTGTTCAAAAGAGCTTATTCCTGAACTTACCGGATTAAATGAACCTCAAATCAAGGATATTTCAGTTCAGGCACAAAAGCTTGAAACTCAGCAGATAGTATTTTTAATCGAACGGATTTCTTACTATATAAAAGAGGTAAAACAAGCTTCAAATCAGCATTTGTGGCTCGAAGTAGGAATAATAGACTTAGCAAACATGGCTGAAAATTCAACACTGCTTGACTTGCAAAACAGAGTAAGAGCATTGGAATCGGGAAGTTCTGCCATAACGGCTGCACAAGGTGCTAATAATGTAACACGACCGGCTCCTATTGCGCCTAAGCCTATTGAAAATCAAAGCGAAGATATTCAAAAGAAAAATTTGACGGAAAGTGTTACTAAAAAAGAAGAAATCGAAGAAGAATTTACACCGCCTCCAATGTCAAAAAAATCTGACGGCAAAGATATTCAATCTATGTGGGAGGCTTTGCTGGCAAACATTTCCAGCCCTTCTACCTTAGGTCTTTTAAAATTGGCTACTCCGATACAAATCTCATCAGATGGCGTAATTTTGACATTTAAAAGTGAAAAATGGGTATCTTCAATGAATGAAGACAGCAAAAAACAAATTATACAAAATGCTGTTAATTCAATACTTGGCGATAATGTATCGCTGACAATAAGACTCGCTGCGGCTTCAGATGCAAAGATATCACCACAATCAAACGAAGCTCCGAAGCTGGGAAAAAAAGTAACAAAAGAACAAAAAAATAACGAAGAAAAAACTTATGAAGCGCCGGTTAATACTACGGCAGAGACTAAAATTGATTCAAATAAAAAGTCTGAAAGAACGGAAACAGATCAGGAAAAAATGATTATAGATTTGTTTGACGGCAAGTATGTTGAGTAGTTTTATGTCTTCATCCAATCAACCCATTTTTAAGAATCAATATTCTAATAAATCCCAAAATATGGTATTATTTCCCATATAACTACAATTTATTCGGGGGTTTTATGGTACAAGTTTCCAAAAAGTTATTGGTAAGAAATGAAGTTACGGTTGAAGATACAAAGGATTTAACCGATTCTCTTGATTTAGCACTTGCTAATTATTATTGTTCAACCAAACAATATGAAAGAGGACTCTCGGAGTATAAAAAAATAATTCCTTTTCTTACAGGTTCAAACAGAACATCTGCAATAAGAAATTTTATCGAATATTCGCTTAATTATGGCGGCATACTTTTTAACGATAAAAAATGGACAGAAGCACTTGATGTATACAGAGAAATGATGAAAATGCCGGGATTTCCTGCATGCGTATACAAAAATATAGGTCTTTGTATGAAATCAATCGGCAATGCAGATATGGCAATTCGTTTTCTCAAACAATTTGAAGAAATTTCACCTGATAAAGAAGACGTATATGTTTATCTTGCAGATATCACTTACAGCGATATTAAAGATAATCTAAAAGCCATTGATTACTACGAAAAAGCGCTGCAAAGCCAGCCTAATAATTTTGCCATATATAATATGCTCGGCCACTTGTATTCAACATATTATCAGGATAAGTATAAAGACAGACAGATTAACTATCTTACAAAAGCATTTGAACTTGCTCCGAATAACAGAATTGTTGTTAAGAACCTTGCTTATGTATACGGAAAATTCCATGAACAGCAAAAAGCTGACGAATTTTATGCAAAACTTATGTATTTAAACCCTACACACTCAGATTTACACTCATACGGTGCATATCTCGTACAGCATAAACGTTTTACGGAAGGTTTTAAGTTCTTGCAGCACAGATTTTTAAAAGAGGATTTGGGTAATGTTCAATTTCCTGCGATATTTTCAAACAAGAAAAAACGTTGGAACATGAAGGTTGATATTACCGGAAAGCATATTTTAGTTCACTTTGAACAAGGTTTCGGTGACTCGATTATGTTTGTAAGATTTATTGAACCGCTTAAAAAACTTTGCGGTAAAGTAACTCTCGTAGTTCAAGAAGGCTTGGTGGATTTATTCAAAGATTCAAACTTAGGTGTTGAGATATATACGGAAAACGACTTACCTTCAATTCGTTACGATTATTATATTCCGATGATGGATTTACCTATTGTTTGTGAAACGAATCCTGATACAATTCCAAGACCTGAAGGATATCTTGATGTTTCAAAAGATGCAATCAAAGAATATAAAGAAAAATATATTAATGATAATAAGAAGTTCAAGATTGGTATAGCATTTGAAGGTACTTTAGCTTCTAAAGAAACAGACCGTGATATACCGCTAATGAATTTGTATCCTCTAATGCAGATTCCTAATGTGGAAGTTTACAGTTTCCAAGTTGATGATTTAACAAGGCAAATGGATATGGTTCCGTCCAACTTGTCACTAATACGACTCGGCGCAACCTTTAGAAATTGGAAAGATACCGCAGCCGCAATGAAAAACATGGATTTAATGGTTACAACAGATAACGGTGTTATGAACCTTGCCGGAGCATTGGGTGTAAAAACATTCGGTTTATTCAATACAATAGTTGAATGGAGATGGTTTAAAACTACAGGCGAAGATATTGCTTGGTATAAGAGTATAAAACCATTTCAGGCACCTACTTCAAGAGCCTGGGATGTCCCTGTTGCAAAGGTTGTTGAAGAAGTTAAGCTTTTAACCGAAAAAACTGTGAAAAAATCTTCTGAAAAGGCCGTAACAATTACAACAGATAAACCTAAAAAAACTGT
The DNA here is from genome assembly GCA_902803165.1 of uncultured bacterium. Taxonomy (GTDB): domain Bacteria; phylum Cyanobacteriota; class Vampirovibrionia; order Gastranaerophilales; family Gastranaerophilaceae; genus CAG-196. Next base: position 4,109 of record CADCOS010000103.1, read on the forward strand.
AACAAAAACTAAGTCAGAAAAAAAAGTTACAACCAAAAAATCGACAACGGATAAACCCGTAAAAAAAGCTGCTAAGACAAAATCTAATACAAAAACTCCAAAAATTAAAAAAACGTCTAAATGAGGATGAAAGCGTAAGCGTATCCGTTTAGCGCGAGCCGGCAAAGAAAAATTTTTAATTTTTCCGCAAACTCAAATAGTGACAAGAATTATATCTTTGTAGTATTATACAGTTACAAAGGAATATAAGGAGTACCTTTATGGCTGTAGCAGAAGAAAGCATCAGTAAGAAAAGTTTGGCTGACAGAGAATCGGCAATCAGAACGCTGGAAACTGAAATTGAAGCTGTATCAAGGCTTCGTGATTCGGTAGCACTTTCGAACTTAACGGAAGCATTAGATTTGATGCAAAATACACCGGGGAGAATTGTCGTGACCGGAATGGGAAAATCAGGTCATATCGGTAACAAAATTGCCGCATCGTTAGCTTCTACAGGGACACCTGCATTCTTTGTACATCCTGCCGAGGCAAGTCATGGCGATTTAGGTATGATAACGGAAGACGATGTGATTATAGCTATTTCAAACAGCGGGGAATCAAGAGAACTTGCCGATATTATAAATTATGCCAAAAGATTCGGTATAAAAATAATTGCAATAACAAAAAATGCTGAAAGTACTTTAGGAAAGGCGAGCAACATAGTTTTAGAACTTCCGAAATATGAAGAAGCTTGCCCTTTGGGATTAGCTCCGACAAGTTCAACCACAGCCACACTGGTTTTAGGTGATATATTAACTGTAGGTTTAATAGAAAGAAAAGGCTTTTCAAAAGAAGATTTTAACCTGCGTCATCCGGGCGGAAAACTTGGTTCTATTCTGAAACGTGTAGGTGATTTAATGCATACGGGACAGGCAATGCCTATTTTGGACGAAAATTCAAATATGCAGTCTGTTCTTTTGGAAATGACATCAAAATGTCTCGGCTGCGTAGGTTTTATTAACCAAAACGGTGATTTAACAGGTATACTTACTGATGGTGATTTGAGAAGGTGTCTTTCTCCGTCAATTTTGAGCGAAAAAGCATCAAATCTTATGACCAGAAATCCAAAAACAGTTACAAAGGATATGATTTCAGCCGAAGCATTAAAAATTATGCATGATAAAAAGATAACGAATTTGTTTGTTATAGAAGGCACTAAACCGATTGGCGTAATTCATATTCATGATTTATTGAATAACGGAGTGGCTTAAATTCAGCCTGTCAGGCAATTGTTAAAATTTATGCAATACATAACAATAATGTTATGTATAAATCAGTTTGGTACAACAGTTTAACAAAACCTGTATTTGCTCCGCCGGATTGGCTTTTTACTCCGGCATGGATGCTTCTGTATCTTTTAATATTTATTTCACTGATTGTTTATATAACAAGTGAGGGCGAAAACAAAAAGTCAGGATATATTTATTTTGCGATACAAATCATACTCAACTTTATTTGGTCGCCAGTGTTTTTCTTGCTGAAAAACATATTTCTTGCTTTTGTTGTAATTCTTTTATTGGACATATTTGTTATTTTAACAATAAAGAAATTTTATTCGGTTTCCAAAATTGCGGCTTGGCTTTTGATTCCGTATTTAGTTTGGATTCTGTATGCAACTTATTTAAATCTTGGCTATTTTGTTTTAAATTAGCGCGTTTTTTGTGTTAAAATCACTATATGGCAAGTATTTTAAAACAAAACCATCCAAAGGGATTGTATTTACTTTTTTGCGTTGAAATGTGGGAAAGGTTTTCCTATTACGGAATGAGAGCATTGATTGTGCTTTATATGATACAAACTCTTGCATATTCTGCTCAAAAAGCCGGAAACGTATACGGGCTGTATACAGGACTTGTATACTTAACCCCTTTATTTGGCGGATACCTTGCGGACAGATATTTAGGACAGAGAAAGTGTATAACCTTCGGTGCGATATTGATGAGCGCCGGCTTATTTATGCTTGCATTCGGTTCAAAAACTTTGTTTTTCTTGTCATTATTTTTGATGATTACGGCAAACGGTTTTATGAAGTCAAATATAAGTTCGGTTTTGGGTTTGTTGTACGGCGAGGATAATACTAAGAAAGATTCCGCATACACCATATTTTATATGGGAATTAATTTGGGCGCATTCTTTTCTCCGCTTGTTTGCGGAACTCTTGCGGTTAAATACGGATATGAATACGGTTTCGCTGCCGCAGGTGTCGGAATGCTTATCGGGCTTATGTGTTACAAGGTTTTTGAGAACAAATATTTGGGAGACAAAGGACTTTACCCCGTTTCAGCGTTGGAAAAATCGGAAAATTCAAATTCCTTGTCGTTAAGCGGGGAAGAAAAAGAGAGATTTTCTTCACTTATTATTTTAATGATGTTTACGATTCCGTTTTGGATTTGTTTTGAGCAGGCAGGCTCATCTCTCACATTGTTCGCTCAATACCAAACAGACAGAATGTTTTTGGGAAGAGAAATCCCGACAGGGTATTTTCAATCACTAAATCCGTTATTTATAATTATTTTAGCTCCTTTAATGTCGGTATTTTGGAATTATTTGAGAAATAAATCGAAAGAGCCGACTTCAGTGCAGAAATTTGCCGTATCACTTCTTTTAATTTCAATAGCCTATGTATTTATGGCATTTGCGGGACATCTTTCGGAAACGGCAAAGGTCTCAATGATGTGGCTTACTGTCGGATATTTTATTATGACAGTATCGGAACTGTGCCTTTCTCCTATCGGTTTATCACTCGTTTCAAAACTCGCCCCGAGACAGTTTTTGTCTCTGACAATGGGGTGTTGGTTTTTGACAAGTTTTTCGGGAAATTTAATCGCCGGAATGTGGGGCGGAAAATACGGAACGATGCCTGCCGCCCAAATTTTCGGTGGATTGGCGGTTTTTGTATTTGTTTCTTTTCTGCTTCTTTTAATGTTTATGCCGAAATTGAACA
>CADCOS010000104.1 GCA_902803165.1 uncultured bacterium
CCCCCCGATATTTACCCCTGAATATTTACCCCAAAAAATAAATTCCTATTAAGGCGAATAATATCAGCGCTATATTGTAGTGTAAAAATGTCGGAATACAGGTATCGTATATATGATTATGCTGACCGTCTGCATTTAAACCTGCAGTCGGTCCGAGTGTTGTATCGGAAGACGGTGAACCTGCGTCACCTAATGCTGCCGCAGCTGCTATTAAAACAGCAATTTGTGCAGTATTAAAACCTGTTTTTAAACAAACCGGAACAAACAACACCGCTAATATAGGAATTGTACCGAATGAAGTTCCTATTCCTATAGTTATAAAAAGCCCCAACAGAAGTATTATTAAAGACATCACAATAATATTTGACGGTAAAATTGCCAGCACATATCCTACCAGAGATTCAATTGCTCCCGAAGATTTTAGTACAGAGGCAAAGCCTGCCGCAACCAGCATTACAAAGGCAATATACCCCATTAAATAAATGCCTTCATTCATCATTTTATCCATTTTACTTTTTGGAATAACTTTGGTTGTAAAAATTATACCTAAGCCTACAAGCGCACCCAGCGGAAGAGAGTGCGTAAATAATTGAACCAAAAATGTTGCTAATGCTGCCGATACTACAATCCAAGTAGTAAATTTATCGCACTCATCGGTGCAATTTATATCAGCGGCATAAGTCAATGGCTTGTCTTCATACTTTCTCGGTTTTCTGTATGTTACAAAAACAGAAACCAAAAGGCCTGCTATCATACCCAAACCAAGAATTAAAGTAGATTTCCAAACATCTTCTCTCAGAATTTGAGCACCGTTTTGAACCATATTATCAGCAATCAAATTTTGGAATATTAAACCAAACCCGACCGGTATTGTTATATAAGGCATTTTCAAACCAAAAGCCAATACGCTTGCGACTGCTCTTCTATCGATTTGCAAAGAATTCATAACGTTTAAAAGCGGCGGAATTATTATCGGAATAAATGCAATATGTATAGGAATAATATTTTGAGATGCCATTGCTATCAAGGTTAACACCGCAAGCAAAACATATTTTTTCCCCGAAATTATTCGTGCTAATTTGGCTGAAAATTTTCCGGTAAAACCGGAGTGAGCCATAGTAGCTGCAAAAGCACCGAGTAATATATAACTCAAAGCCGTTTCGGAATTATTTCCCATACCTGATATAAACACATCCATAACAGATTTTATATCCATACCGGAAAGCAATCCTGCCGTAACTGTTGCGACTATGATTGCCAATAAAACATTTACGTGTTTTAAGCACAAAACACATAACAAAAATATTGATATGACAGCCGGATTAGTAATAAGTTGCATCTTACGCAGTCTCTTCCTCTTGCAAGAAATTTATCAAATCGAGAGCTGTAGCTTTTTGTTCAGGTTCCGGCATCAGTTTTAAATACTCAAAAGCTTCTGCGATTTTTTGATCGGTATCATACCATCTTCTTAAAACATAATTAAAAGCATCGGTTAAAATATTTTCAGACATATCAATTCCGTTATCTTTTGCATGTTTAACTATTAAATCCGCACACTTATATTGAGTCATGATATTTGCATTTCTCATAAGGCTGACTGCTAAGCTTACTGTCGGATCGACATCATACCATCTTTTATTCATCTTGCACCTTCTTATTTTAAATTGTTGATTTCAGAAATTATTTCTTCTTTTTTTGACTCTGACTCAATTTTAACAAACAATGTCTTTTCTTTTGAAGTATTTCCTTTAACTATTTCAAAACTTGTCTTCGGAACTTTTAACCTTTTTGACAGAATTTCTATTAATGCTTTATTAGCTTTATTTTCTACGGGTTGAGCCGTAACTTTGACTTTTATAAATCCTTCTTCCTTTATGATATCATTTTTTGAAGAATTCGGAACAATTTTTACTTTTATTAACAAACCGTCAGGAGTCGATTTTATCAATTTAAACCCCTATTTAACTTTTTGAAAAACCATTACATATTCATGCTTAAAGATATAAAAGCCGCCCGCGAGAGCTCTGTAGCGCCACAGATTGGCTGTTTTACCTTTAGCTCTTTCATTACCTTGCATATCTTTAATGATTATAGCTTTGGTTATAAAACCAAGCTTATTCATTCTTGCCATACACTCAAAACCTAACGGTATATGTTGAGAATTTGCATATTTATCACCGATAATCAAGCATGCAAAACGGCCTTTTTCAAGCAAATCATAACCGTTTTTTGCAACTTTTTCGAATAAATCGTAAAATTCTTCTGTAGTCGCACAATTAGATAGGTCTTCCTTTTTATCTGAAAATTTAATTATGTCATCATAAGGCGGATGAAGCATCAAAAGCTGCGCATGCTTTTCTCCCATTACATCAAGCCTTGCTTGAATTTTATCTTTTATTCCGTTACTTGCCGAGTCGCCGCATATAATATTAACATCGGTTACAAGCTGTTTTTGAGTAAACTTATTTGAAACGGAATCAACCAAATCTTGCTTTAATTCAACCCCTATACAGCGTCTTTTCATATTGACAGCTTCAATACCGGAAGTTCCCGAACCAAAGAACAAATCAAGGACCACATCATTCTTTTTTGTAAATCTTTCATAAATTTGCTGCGCAATTTGAGGGATGTAATTACCATGATATTCGTTTGAATGTCCGCCTTCTTTTAATCTTGAAGGAAATTCCCACAAAGTATCCGTTTTTACATGTTCATAATCACGCCATTTTTTTAGATTTATGTCGCTGTAAGAAGTTGTTTTCAACTCTCTGTCGTCTACGACTTTAAGCGCCGCATTTGATACAGATTTTTTTTCTTTTAAATTTGTTTTTGCCATAATAAGTCCTATTCAACATTTTTAGTTTATAAGATTTGTTAAGTTTTGTAATCAAATAAATAGAGGATTTGTGAATAAATTAAAAAAGCATTTTGAATTAATATATAGAATTGTAAAGATTTTTATTTTTTGCTGACAAATTTTATTTTTAGACGATTTTAAATCAATATACGTAAGGGAAATTATGAAAATATCATTTAACCAAAACCTTTTTTCATACAGTTTAATATCGGAAAAGAAATTTAAAAACACTGACAATTCCGCAAAAACAAGCGATTTTCAGAAAGTTTCGTATCAAAATTTTTCTGATATAACTTTTAAAATGCGCCCTGACATGACTTTTTTGTTAAACCAAACAGACAAGCTTTTATGCGCATACAGCAGACGCCCAATGATATCCCCTTACGAAATTCGTTCTATTTATGCCAAATTAGCTAAAAAACCTAATGCACAATCTGCAATAAACCTGCTTCAGCAATACGAAAATTACATGCACAATACCGAAGCGGTTGTTTTTGATTATTTTAAAACTTACCCGAATAAAGGAAAGAAGAATTTTAGAGACTTGCTTGAAGAAATTCAACCGGAATCGTTGGAAAGACTTGTTCAAACACAAACGGAAATTTTAAACAATACCGATGATTTAATAGCGAAACTTAGACCTAACGTATCAGAATATGTTACACAACTTAAAAACGAAGCTATTGAAAAAGCCAATAATGGAAATTTCAGCAGAAAAGAAGTTTTAGCTAACTTAAAATCAATTGAGTCAAGTTCGGATGACAAGAACATCCTTAAAGAAATTTACAAACAGTGGTATTTGCTTCCTCGTTCAACAAATAATTTTGATGCGTTTGTCGTAAAATACGCAAAACGTCCTCACGACAATATTGCCCAAAGGCTGCTAAGCACTTCTGTTGCTACTATAGAACACTTAACCCCTGTTGCAAGAGGCGGCGCAGACAATTTGGGAAATTGTCTTTTAGTTTCAAAACTATATAACAACGACAGAGACATTCTGTTTTTAAATGAATATGACGAATTAACACCAAATATTGATATTATGAAAAATATTCAGAGATATTTAGATGACTTTATAAACGAAATCAATAAAGGCTCTTCGGGTTTTTCAAGTAAAACTTGGTACCCCGAATCAATACAGAAAGCTGTTTGGGAAGAATCAAATAAAACCTTTATGCCGGAATTGGGCGCCATCAAACAAACAGCCGAAAAGCAAGTAAATGACAACATTAAAAGACACCACAACGGATATTGGAAAAATTAAGAGAGAGTTATCCGTTCAAAACAGTTTTCGCTATTTTATCAGATGAAATATTTAAACATTCCAAACTTTCACATGTTGTTTGTCGTCTCTCCCAAAGACATGGTCTCAGAGAACAATTGCAATCCGCTTTTATAGCAACAACTTTGTCGTTTTGAGGTATTAATTTTTTATCATCGGTTGAACCGAAAATTGCATAAGTTTTTACCCCTAATCCTACTGCTATATGCAAAGGTGCAGAATCCGAACATAAAAACTTTTCTGCAGAAGAAATAAGCTCCGCGAGTTCTTTTAAATTATTGGTTGTTCCGTATAAATTTTCATATTTATTTGGAGGTACCGTATTTGTAATAATATCTATACATTCTTTGTCATCAGGCCCGCCTGCCAGAAAAACCTTTTCCCCCGAATCTGCTAATTTTTCAACAACTTCTGCCCAAATTTGGGGCGACACGGTTTTTATCATTCTTTTTTCTACACTTAATCTGCTTACCCCGGGATGAATAAGCACAGAATTAGGAATTATTTTTTTCTTTTCAATATCAAATTCCGGCAGCTCCGTAACCACATTCGTAAGCGGTTTTACCAATTCATGATACATTTGTACGGCATACCTGTTTTTATCTAAATTTACAGCCTCGGTTAAAAGAATTTGACTTAATTTTCCGGTATTATATCCGTAACGTTTTTTTATGCCCGTTAAAAACAAAAAAATCGAAATAAATTTATTAGAACCGCTTGAAACAACTACATCAAATTTTTCTTTCCTGATTTTGCATAACAGCTTGAAAAGCTCAATATATTTACCCCAAAATTTACCCCCAAATTTACCCCCGAGTTTACCCCCGAGTTTACCCCCGGCTTTAATATTTGCAGTTAATATATTGTCAATGCAATCGGTTAAAGCTGTTATACCTTTGCTGCGATTTTCCAAAGCAAGCGTCACTTTAGAGTCAGGAAATTCTTTTTTTACTGACAAAATTGACGGAAGAAAGAGTATCTCATCTCCCAATCCGCCAAAATTTATGAATAATATCTTTTCGTTTATCATAAACCTAACCTGAACAAAAATCCTACTATTACTCCTTGAAGTATTTGGAGCAGCACAATGGCAATAATAGGTGAAATATCCAACATTCCGCCTATAGGAGGAATGACTCCTCTAAAAATATTTAAAAAAGGATCACAAGCTGCTCTTAAAAATGTATAAGGTCTGCTTTCCCAATCGATATTAGGAATCCAGGTTAAAAATATCCTTAGAATTATTAAAATATAATAAAAATAAAATAACTGATTTACAAGTCTTGTAATCATATTATAACCTCGAATTAATGCTGGTTTTAGAACATTCACAATTATTATTTTCAAGCGGAAGTTTTTCAATCATCGTAAAGAGCAATTTTTTAAGATTTTCAACATTGCTGTTAAATACTTGAATAACTTCATGATGTGATACTGGCGGAACATCGCCGACCAAACCTGCATCATAATCGGTAATTAATGATATATTCAAAGGACACATATCGGCTTCTTTTACAAGATAAGCTTCAGGGAAAGCTGTCATATTTATAACTTCCCAACCTTGATTGGTAAAGAATTTTGATTCCGCTTTAGTTGAAAATCTCGGACCGTTTATTACTACAACCGTCCCGGTTTCGTGTACCGTAATACCGAGTTCTTTTGCTGTTTCTATTGCATATTTTCTCATCTCAGGACAATATGTTTCAGCCGCAGACGGATGAGTTACAACCGGACCTTCGAAGAAAGTTGATTTTCTTCCGTCAGTCCAATCTACAAATTGATCACAGATTACAAAATGTCCGGGTTGAACGTGTTTTTGCAAACTGCCTGCAGCACAAGGAGAAATTACTCTTTTACAGCCAACCTGTTTCATTGCCCACACATTAGCTCTATAGTTGATTAAATGCGGTAAAATATTATGATTTCTGTTATGTCGAGGCATAAATGCCACTCTGTGCTGCCCGATTTTACCGATAAACAAACTATCTGACGGCATACCATAAGGTGTATCCATCGGAACTTCTTTTATATCGTCTAAAAATTTATAAAACCCCGAACCGCCAAAAACACCTATATCAGCTAAATTTTCCATAATTTATCTCCTCCTTATAAAACTAAAAACGATAGACTGATTCTAGCATAAATACACTTTTTTTTAAAGAATGTAACAATTTTGAGAATTTTAACTAAAGACTTCTTAAACAATCCGCAATCTTATTTGTTGCATCATATTTTGCAAGATACAATGCATTTTGTTTCAAATAAGCAACTTTTGTAGGATTATTTAGCATTGACAGTAAAATCTCCCTTACTCTGTTTGGCTCAAAATCTTTGTCTTCAACATATATACAAGCACCATTCTCAAGAAGATTTTTTGCATTCAATCTCTGATGATTTGCCGCCGCATAAGGATACGGTACAAGAATAGCCGCACAACCCGATGCACAGATTTCCGACAAACTTAATGAACCCGCCCTTGAAATAACAATATCAGAAGATTTTAAAACGGAAACCATATCGTCAAAATAAGGCTGCAGCAAAATATTTCCGTCCTGTTCCCACGCAGGATAAATTAATCTCAATTTATCAAGAACTTCCTGATAATTTTTTCTTCCTGTTTGAAATATTATCTGCAAATTATATTCGGCAACCAATTCTTTTAAAAGTTCAACACACGTCATATTAATGGATTTCGCACCTTGCGATCCGCCCATAATAGTAAGGGTAATTTTGTTATCCAAGCCTAAACGTTCCCTGGCAGACTCTTTTGTCAAATTTTTAAAATCTTCTCTTATAGGATTTCCCGTTATAATCGTATGTTTGTTCGGAATATATCTTTTAGCTTTTTCAAAAGCTAAAGACACATATTTCGCGCGTTTTGACAATCTTCTTGTAACCAAACCCGGCATAGCATCGCAATCATGCATCATATAAGGAGTCTTAGTTATTCTGCAAGCAAAAATCATCGGAGCAGAAACATACCCGCCTGTTGCAAAAACCGCATTAGGTTTATATTTTTTTAAATATTTTATTGAATACAAAATAGCTCTGAAAAGCCTTATACCCCAATATATAAATTTAGGATTCAGCTTCCTCGGCATGCCGGAAACTCCGACATGCAAAAATTTATACCCTTTTTTAACAGCAAGCTGATATTCCATATTTCTTCTGTTACCGACATAATATACTTTCGCCCCTTCCGAAGAAAGCTCATCGGCTACCGCCATTGCAGGGTAAATATGCCCGCCTGTCCCGCCGCCTGTGACGAAATAGACTCTGTTATATATTTCTGACATTAGTGTAATTCCTTATTCTCTTTACATTATCTTTTGATATATTTAATAAAATTCCGACCATCCATAATGATACCATAACGGAAGAACCTCCGTAACTGATAAACGGCATCGGAATACCTGTTGCAGGAACAAACGAACTTGCCACACCCATGTTCATAAAGCCTTGAAAACAGATTGAAAAAGTTAAACCGAGCGCAAGAAGTTTTCCGTACATGTCTTGACACTTTGAAGCTATATTAAAACCTCTGAGAAGTATCGTCCAAAATAAAAATACTAAAAGTAAACAACCGACAAAACCATGTTCTTCACCGATTACGGCATAAATAAAGTCCGTATGAGCCTCCGGAAGCCATGCCAGCTTCTGCTTTGAACCACCGTAACCAACGCCGTAAAATCCGCCCGATGCAAACGCAACAAGAGATTGAATTACATTATATCCGGCTCCTAAAGGATCTGACTCAGGATGAAGCCAGGTTGTAATTCTCGAAGATTGATACCCTTTCAAACCTTTTAAGAACAAAAGCATACCGCCGCATGTTATCGCACTTATTATTACTTTGTATGAACCCCCTGCACATAAATATATAGCTCCCGATGTTGCCAAGAGCAAAATTACCATACTAAGGTTCGGTTGTATAAATATTAACCCGAGTATAATTGATATCGGAATAAATGCCGTAACTATTTTATTATTATCCAATAATATAGGATTTCTGTAAAAAACACCTGCAAGAAGCATTACTATAACAGGCTTTGCAAACTCTGACGGCTGCAAACTCATCGGACCGACATTAATCCATCGTTGAGCACCGTTGACCGTAACACCTGCAACTTTTACCAGCACAAGCATTATTATTACGAGCAACGTACACGGAATTGTATATGTCATCAGCTTTTTGTAGTGGAAATTCGACAAAAACCTTAAGCCCAAAAATCCCAGTATTACACCAAATAACTGCTGGATAAAAAATCTTGCCGGATTTACACCCATTTCAACGCATTTTGGAGCACTTGCCGAAAAAATTGCCATCAATCCTATCACAACCAGAAAAATAACTGCAATAAGAAGCGGTCTGTCTGACTGCATATTTTGGGAGCTTAAATTATTTGGATGATACGCTTCACTATTTTGATAAGACATATTCTTTAAAGACATCTCCTCTGTGTTCGTAACTCTTAAACATATCAAAACTTGCACACGCAGGCGATAGCAGTACCACATTTGGTTTTAAGCTGATTGCCTTGTCTATTGCATTTTCCATTGTATCTTCTTTTATTATATTATTAAATCCGTTTTTTTTCAGATTTTCTTCAAATCTTTCTGTCGCTTCTCCGATTAATAAAACAGTATGAATATGTTTGTTTATTGATTTACACATCTCGGTTAAATCGGTATTTTTGTCTCGTCCGCCCAATATCAAAGCTACATCAACATTATTAAATGAATCAATCGCAACAATGGATGCTTCAGGATTCGTTGCTTTTGAGTCGTTATAAAACGTTATCCCGTCCATTTCACGAACCTTTTCCAATCTGTGTTCAGGCGGCATAAAAGATATTATTTGCTCTTTTATATCTTCTGTTTTCATACCTAAAAGTTTTGCAATTATAACTCCGCACATTATATTTTGATAGTTATGGTGTCCCAGAAGCTTGCATTCAGAAAGTTTTACAATCTCTTCCCCTTTGTAAAAAATTTTACCGTCTTTAACATAGGCCCCATTGGGAGAATCAAAAAACACTACATTTTTACATTCTTTTGCAAACTCTTTTAATCTTGAATCTTCAGCATTTAAAACAGAATATTCCGGAGCTTGTTTGCCGGTAAACAATTTTGCTTTAGCTTTAAAATAATTTTCCAATCCTCCATGCCAATCAATATGATCCGGTGTAAAATTAGTCCAGCACGCTATTTTTGCTTTAAAATCCGATGTCATTTCCGCTTGATATGAACTTACCTCGCAAACCAAAAAGTCATGCTTTTCATCAATTAAAGATGTCGGAGGAACACCTATATTTCCGCAGACAGGCGCAGAAAAGTTCTTGCTCAATATATGTGAAACAAGTGCTGTTGTGGTAGTTTTACCGTTTGTTCCGGTAATAACTATAAACGGAATATCAGTATTTCTGTAGGCGAACTCTATTTCTGAAATTATCGGAATATTTTTGGATTTTAATTTTTGAAAAATCTCTGATTTTGGAGGAATACCCGGACTTGTGACCGCAAAAGACGTTCCTTCTATAAATTTATCAGAATGTCCGCCGGTCTCAATTTTTATCCCCTTAGACTTTAATTCATCAATCTTTGAAATATATTCTTCTTTTGGTGATTTACCTTCTGTTATAAATACGTTATATCCGTGTTTTACTGCCCATTCAGCGGCAGAAATTCCGCTTTTTGACAAACCTAATATCAAAACCTTTTCTGTCATAATTCCTCTCCGTCCTTAATTTATTTTATTCCAAACAGATTAGAAATAAAACAAATTTTATTTAAACGTAGGTTTAAATCTTTCATTTTTTTAATTTTTTCTTTAGTGCCTTTTTTCTTCTTTCTTTTAGTTGCTAGGCAAAAGAAAGAAGTAAAAAGGCACCCCAAAAAAGAAGAAAGAAAAGCACGCAATTGTTTACTACGCCCTGCGGGCGTTAATTAA
>CADCOS010000105.1 GCA_902803165.1 uncultured bacterium
AATTAAAAAAAGTTTTATTTCTTTGTCAAATCTTTCAACCCTTTTAACGTATCTGTAATCAGCCAAAGATGTAAGAATAAGAACTACTGCAGGTTTTTTGCCTGTCATTTTTGCATAATACAATGATTGCCCGATTGATTCCGCCCATTTTTTTGCAAAATCAAACTCAATTGCATAATCCTTCGCCAGACAATCAACCCTTGTCATATCCCAAAGAACAGCTTCTTTTCTCCCAAAATCTCCTGTACACCACTGGTTTACATAATATGATTCCGTTTGATTAGGCATCATCGTTTGTGTTTCATACCATTTTTGAGGTACATAATTCAGTCCCAAATAATATAACCCGCTCAACATTAACAAAAATATTACACAAAAGTGTACAACTTTATTCCTGGTAACAGCGTTTTTTTTCTTTCTTCCCATAAAATTTCAACTATTCTTCGTCATCTTTTTCCATTGCACGTTTCAAAATATTTTTGTCAAGTCTTTTGGTCGAATACTTTTTCTTAGAAGCCTCCATCAGCCTTTCACTCGGACGTTTTGATTTTGATTTGCGCTTTGTTTCTCCTGATTCCGGAAGTTCGCTGTTAAGCTTTCTGTACCACATTCCCCACAGAATCGAACGCATTGGCAATGTATACTGCACTAATATTTGCGTAAGTGTTACAGTGACAGCGAATTTTGCAGCCTCATTAATATTAATCAGAGGAAGCCCGTACACGGATAAAAATTCATTCATATTTTTTATCGGCAACTCTTCCAACAAAGGAGTAACACATCCTGACAAAATTTCAAGAAGTTTGGTTTTTTCAAATAACATACTCCCAAGCTGCGGAATAGCAATATATGTAAGAGCGCCTATTCCTGCCATTAGCATGAATGTCGGTAAAAAATTACCTTTTATCAGGTTAAAGCTCTTTTTCACACAGCCAAACGGCGACAACTCGGGTTCATAAGTGAATACCTGAAAAATCAGCACGCAAAATACCGCGCAAACTCCTGCCGGTACCCAGAAAAACGGAATAGCGGCATTAAGTGAAAATACACCGAATATAAGCCAAAGCCCGACAAATGCCGGCGTCCTACGCTTTATAAGCTCTGTATGCGCCTGAAAATCATATACCTTACCTGACTTTAGCATGTTATCAAGCATGGAATTAACCGCACCGTATGCAACTAAATACTCCCAAAAAGCTTTGATAAATATAGCCATGCCGGGAAGAGTTATAACTATAGCGGCTAAAATCAGCGTGTTAAAATTATCCAACGCCGAATATTTTTCAATCAAATACGGCATATTTTTGGAATATATCAAAGTCAATACCAAAACCAATCCAAGTCCGAATAGTTGTCCCAAAACAGGGAAGGTCATATATTTTAAAAACTGTGAAAAGTTTGAAAAATACAAACCTATAGACTCTGTAAATATAGAAAATGCTGTTTCCTTCTTCTTGGTCATAAACAATTACCTAATCACCTAATCATCTTGCCCGCCGCCAAACGGATGAATAATTCTGTTTCCAACCTTTTTGCCGAATTTTTTTGCTTTATAGCCGAAAGATTCTTGTTCCTCTATCAACTCTTCTATTGTAGTTGCTTTGCTATCCTCATCCTGTTCGGGAAGAGATTCCGCAAATTCTTCGGCTTTTGCGAATTCCATTTGCGTTGCAAGCCACTTAAACGATTTAACCAAAGTCAGAGGTTTAGCGACATCTCCTCTTACAACAATTTGAAATTTTGTAGCGGAATTGTCGACATAAGAGTTTGCAAAACTCGGAAGTACAGAGATTTCATCAGCAGAAACCGTTTCACAGAACAGTGAAAACGCTTTTGCCGTTACGACATTCATGCTTGCCGCACTGTTAACAAGGTTTACAGGGTTAATAGCATTTAAAGGCCCTAAAAGATTTGATACCAAAGATGCCATTCTTGCTCGAACTTTCATATCTATTTTGTTTTGAAGTAAATCAAAGTTTCCGAACAAATGGAGAGCAAGAATATCACCTGATGAAGTTATCGGATCAATATAGCATATACCGTCTTCAAAATTCAAAGCACCTTTAAGCTCGGAAAAATGAGTTGTATCAATAGATAACAAGCCGCTTAACATTCCACCGATTGCTGTTTGGAAGAATTGTGATTCGCGAATATTTTCAGCTAAAATCATATTCTCCAACTTTCCGAAAGGCCCGAATTGACCGTCTTTGACGATAAAGTTGACCGTACCCTTAAGGCTTTTCATCTGTTCTTCCAATGTCGTACCGCTTAGGGATATATCAGTATCAAAATTCGCCGTTCCGAAGAGCATATCTTTCATACCTGCGGCATCAAGCATAGCCTTTGCGACATCAACATTTTCTCCGTTAAGTTTTATATTCAAAAGCATTGAAATCAGATTAACGGAAATATCGCCGTTAACTTTACCGTTGAAAACATTTGTTCTCAAATTATCAAGATAGAGAATATTGTTTCTCAAAGACATTCTTGAATGTGTTTCCGACAAATCTATATTGCCTGTAATAATTCTTGTAAAGTTTATTAATCCTCTTGAAATTACAAGCGGAATATCTGCCTGCTGAGCCGCAGATGAACTTGTTCCCGAAGATTTAGGGACATATTTCATTGCAGAATCCGCAACCTTCATAACTTTATCCAGATTAAAATATCTTGAATTTACGTTCAAATTATCTATTGTAAACACACCGTTTTGAATAAGTTTGAAATCCGCATTTACTCCCAAATCCGAACCGTTCAAAAGCAAGTCCTCTGCCGTTAAAGCAGCTTCATCTCCTCTAAATCTGATAGCACCTCTTCTCAAATTCAGCATTAATTCGGGGATTGAAAGATTTCTTATTTCAAACCCGCCTCTCAATCTCGGGTGAGAAGTTTCTCCGAAGATAAAAGCTTTTCCGCCCGCAATAAATGATGAGCGAGGGAATACAAACAATTTTCCGGTAAGTTCATTCGGGACAGTGATTTTCAAAAGATTTATTCTGTTTTTCGTAACTGTTCCGTCAATATTAAATACTTCGTTAAGATTAATTATTTCGTTGCCTTTTTCGTCAACACTTACGCTGCGCGTAAAGAAACCTGTTTTTTTGATTTTTATTCTGTTTCCTTTAAAATCAATTACCGACTGTAATGTCATATCTTTGTCAGAAAGTTCCGCAAAATCAACCGGTGTTATAAAGTTATTTTTGTCCGTAAGAATTTGAGCGAACATGGTTTGACGTTTTGAATTGCCGTTTAATGTCAATTTTAAAGGAAGTTTTCCGGAATAATGTATGAACGGTTTCAATTCCCGTCCGATTATTTGGATTAAATCTTCTGTTGAAATACTGCCGGAAGCATTGAAATCAATTGATTTCGGCTTCAGATAGTTTTCAATATTACCTGAATATGTTATTACGGAATTATTATTTATATTGATTTTATTTTCATTTATAACAACATTCCCTTTTGAGATTTCGGTTTCAAACTTAGGAGAAGAAATATTTGAGCGTGTTTGAGGAAGACTTATGTTCAACCCTTCGTTTATGACTTTTCCGCCCAAATCTTTTGAATTGCAATAAAAATCGGCACTCAATTTTTTATCGGAAATATTAAAAGTATTTTTTCTGTCGGAAATGCTCAGATTTTCCAGTCCTGCTTGCACCGTTGCAACAGCGTCTTTCAATTTCCCTTGAAGAGATGCCTTCAAGGTAACATCTCCCGAGCGGAAATTGTACGCATTTCTTATTTCTTTCGGTGCAAAAGAGTTAAATAACATTCCCAAAGGAATTTTTTCGGCATTAATATTAATATCAGCTACCGAACGGCTGTCAATTGTTCCGTCAACTAAGACAGGTGAACTGTTAACATACAAACTTGAATTTTGTATATCAAGTACGCTTCCGTCCAATACTACGTTAATATTGGCTTTTGAAAGCACTTGACCGATTCCTCTTACATTTACACCGCCGTTTTTCACTATCACGGAACCGAATGAACGGATTTTTTTGAAGTTTGTTTTTATATAACAATCGGATTTAACAGAACCGCTTGCGGTAAATTTTGAAAGTTCATGTTTTATATTCAACGAATCAAGAAAAGCTCTTGTAAGAATCAACAAGTCATTAAATTGGATTTCATCTGATTTAATACTCATATCCAATTTAGGATGTTTGCCATAGTTCAATTTTCCTAAAAGTTCAAGTTTTTGGTTTTTGAAAGGAATTATATTTGAATCAATTTCAACATTCTGCCCGAAAGTTTTTGCTCTGAAATATGATTTTGGAATAACAAGATGCGACACTTTTAACGTTGCATTTTCCAAATCAACAAAGCCGTATGACTTTATACCTTGTCTTCCTTTTCTTACTTTCAATTTTGAACAAAAATCGGCTTTTAAATCGTATGTTCTGTACAAGTCAACAAAATTCGGGAGCGGAATTTCTATTCTTTCCGCCTTGTCATCTTCCGCATCCAATTTCGGTGCAGGCGGAGGCAAGAAGGTATCAATATTTATATCAGCCGTAATATTCTTGTTTTCGTCACTGAATAATTCTGCATAAGTTTTTACTTTAACCGTCTTTCCGTTAAAATAACCGGCTTTCAATTGTTCGCCGTTAAGGTTCAAGTAATGTCCGCTTTTTAAATCTTTGACTAAAACTTTGTAGTTATTTAATGTAACGTTTGGAACTTTTATCCTTATCCAGGAAGGGTTAAACCAGCTTTGTTTATTTTCCGGATTTACCCCTTCTTCCAATTTTTCTTCTTTAGAAGTATTCAAAATGTCTTCAACAACAGATATTATTTTATACTGCTTGCCGTTAACTATTTCAAGATTAACAAACGGATTGTTGAGTTCAAAACAAGAAACTTTCACCGTAAGTAATGCAAGGCTCGGAATTGCAACCCTTGTTTTCAAATTGTCTGCAGAGAATAAAACAGTATTGTCAGGTAATGTAACAGAAAGATTTTCAGCCTTTATACCAGCACCCAAAAGCGGCGTGGTAATAATTTTTGCGTTTTCAAAATCCAGATTTAAATTTGTCTGCTCTTTTACAAGCTTCTGTAAATCTTCTTTGTACTGATTTATATCAACAATATTTGGCAATATAAAAAGAAAACTTAAATACAAAATTACTATAATTCCAAGCACTATAAAGCCGAATATTTTTAAAAATTTTTTCATAATACATTCCCTCTACATTCAATTTAATAAATAAATTTTATCATAAACCGACAAGTAAATAAATAGAGGGTGATTATGTGCTTGGATGATGAGGTAACCATGTGACCATGTGATTAGGTGTATAAGAAGCAGTTCCTGGTTACATAATCACGGAGCGAAGCGAAATCACATAATCACGAAAGAAGGTGACCATGTGATTAGGAAAATTGAAAAAAGCTGGATCCTTCGCCTGCGGCTCAGGATGACACATCCCGACATTCTGAGGGAGTAAAACAACCGAAGAATGACGAAATCACCTATTCTCCCGCAGCAGGAACTTCATCAGCAGGCGCTGCAACCGGTGTTGCTGCAGGTGTTGTAACCGGTGTTGCCGCAGGTGCTGCCTCAGGTGCCGCCGGAGCGGTCGGTGTTGCCGCAGGTGTTTCGGCAGGAGTCGCAGCAGGAGCTGCAGCAGGTTTTGTTACTGTTTCTGTCGGTGCTGTCGTCGTCTGTCGAACGGATGTTTTTCCTGAAAACAGATTTTTTATTTCTTTTGCACTGCTTTTAAACAAATCGGCTTGATTTTTTACACTGTCAACAGTATCTTTAATTGTTTTTACAGTTGCATCTTTGTCTGTTGTCAGATTTGTTTTCAAAGACTTGAATGTCTCGGTAACGGTTTGTTGTTGAATAGCGCTTGTATCAACTTTTGTAAGCCATTTGAAAGATTTTATCGAACTTGTACTTTCAACGCCGCCGTTAAATACTACCTTAAAATCTTTGTATATTTCTTCGTTATTGGAAAGCGTCGGTATATCTTTAGTTCTTTCTTTATCCGGATCAGCTGTCATTTCGGAAGATAATTTTGAGGTTAATTCACCTAATTTCGGAATATAAGAAAGAATTTTTTCTGCCGAAAGCTCTCCGATCGGGCCGAGCAGCTTAACAATTTTACCGCTTAACCTTCCCAAAATACTAACATTAGCCGTACCGTTAATCAGGTTATATTTACCTGTTACAAAGTACGCAATTGATTTTCCCGTACTTCTTATATTTTTAATATTTGCCCACCCGTTTGACAAGGTCATTTCTCCCGATATATAGTCAAATACCGCACTGTCTTTTATTGCCGCAATGTTTGAAAACGAAGCGACAGTAACTTTTAATACAGAATTTCCGATAATATTATTTGCATGCAAGAAGCTTTCCAATCGACCTATTGTGCCAAAAGCACCTTTATCAATTCTGAATGACAAATCACCGGTTATTGACCTCATCATATCGTTAAAATCAGGATATACTATGAGGTTCAATTTAGTATTGAATCCCAAAGTTCCTGATAGAGCTTTTTTAATTCCTGCTGCACCTTCAATAGCTTTTTCGGCGTTCATATTTTCGCCTTTAAAATCGACGGCTGTTTTAGCGTTCGCCATATTGTATACGATATTTCCGTTGAACTTACCGTCAAATGCGCTTCCTTTCATGTTATTCAGGTAAATATAATTTCCCTTCATTGAAAAATCTGTAGTAATAGTATCTGCAGCGATTCCGCCCGAAACAAACTTCGCAGCCGAAGCGTTTCCGTTAAACATATCGCCTCTGAGTCTGGCCGAGATATTTTCCATTGTTAAAGGAATTTCAGGCATATTTAGGGATATAACATTTACAGAACCTGATACTTGCGGATTCATCATATTTCCAGTTATTGAAAGATTTGAATTAAATACCATTTTAGATTTGTCAAACAAAGGAACGACAATCGTAGAATCCTGTGTTGTTGCAAAAGCGAGGTTTAATGTTTGTTTAACAACATTCATATCACCAGTAAGCTTTGATTTTATATCACCTGTTGTAACAAAATCGAGAGAAATTTTTTCCGTCAAATAGTTTTTTATTTTGCCTGAAAGACTAAAATTGATTTTCTCAACTCTTACCGGAGTTTGAGTAACCTCTATGGCATCTTCTTTTATATTTGCCGACAATTTTGGTATATTAACCGTTGCTGCCGGATTAATTGCCTGAATCTGAGATGAGATAGCCGTTCCGGAAAAACTTGTTCCATCTGCTACAATATTTATATCGGTTGCAGGCAATTTTACCACTGTATCAGCAGGAATATTTTTGATGTTAATATTGCTCAAAATTATTTTAGCCGTTGGTTTTATGCTGTCCAATTTACCCGTAATATCAGCCTTTAGGGATACTAAACCTGAATTCACCTGATTTTCCTTGAGTAATGCTGCTTGACCGCAAGCAATAATTAAACCTTTCAGACTCAATTTGTCAGCGGTTAAATGCAGGTCTGCCGTTGCATCTTGCTTAATCAAACCGTAGAATTTAAGCGGCTGCTCAAAGATTGAAAAACTTATGTTTTTGATATTTACATTGTTATTATCCAGTGCGACATCGGCGTTAATATTATCCACGGTTATATTATACAAACCGTACCTTACTTTTGCTGACGGAATTTTCAAATATCCGTTTGAATTAACTTTTTTCAAATCCGATTTTATGTTAAAATCAGCGTCCAATTTACCGTTAGCACTCAACGTTTGCAAATCTTTTATGTTAAATGTCATTGCTGCCGAATTAAGTATTTTTACAAGATTAGCAAGCTCCGCACCTGATTTCACGTTGATATCAAGATTCGTTTTTTTACCTGTTCTTACTTTACCCGTTACGGTTGATTTTTCATCTTTTGCTGTGTAAATATTTGAATCTATGTTAATTTCCGTATTTTTAAAATTGAGTTTTAAATCGCTTGCAGGGAGTACCATACCCGAAGGTGCAATCGACAAATTATCAAGCTTCATGTAACCGTTGTATGAAGATGGTTTTAAAGTTAAATCCGCATCAAGATTTGCTGTAATTTTGTAGTCGTAAAGTCCCTTAAATATTTCTAAAATATTTATCTCTGCATTTTGATTTTTGTCTTTTTCATTCATTTCTTCCTGCGGATTGAATACTAATTCGTGTAAATCCAAATCCGGCATTATCTTATTGTTAATTTTCAGATTGTAATTAAACTGTTCTCTGTCTGCAAGAGTCACTTTACCGTTTGCGGAAACTTTTATGCTTTTATTCAGAACAAAATCGGTTATATCGGTTTTTCCGCCCGAAATAACGTAAGCTTTACCGCTTGAAATGTCTTTGAATTCAATATTATACCCGCCGATTCTGATGTCCGGCAAATGATTGGAAAGCCTTAATCCGAATGGCAGAACGGCTTGCTGTACAGGTTCTTCGTCTATAGGCAGCGGCTCTGTTTGCGCAGGAAAATACTTTTCTATTTCAAAACTGCCGTCTTTATTTAAATTTAGCCTAACATCGATTTTATCAAGCTGAACCAAATCTAATTCTATCCTTTTTACTAAAATCGGGAGAAGAGACATTTTTATTTGAAAGTTTTCGGTATTCAAAATTTCACTTTTGTCGGGAGTGAGAAGTACAAATTTCCCTACTTTTGCTCCTACGGTTAATTTTGGAGTAGTAACAAGACGAATTCCTTCTATTGATGATTCTAAACCCGTGGCTTTTTTGATTTCATCATTTATTTGCGGAATATAATTATTCAAAACCGGTGACAGTATAAACGGTAAAATCAAAAACAGCAGATATACCGCACCTAACGTTCCTATAATCCCGATTGAAATATTCCTTACAAACTTTAAATTCATAGTAACTCTCCCCAACAGTTGCTCTCTTGTAATTTCTATTATATTTCAAAATTGAATTTAGGTGAATAGATAATTCGGTGATTATGTGATTTCGCTTCGCTCCGTGATTATGTGACCAGGAACTGTTTCTTATTCACCTAATCACCTATTCTTTTATCTTATCATAACTTTTAAACGATATATATTAAGTTATGTTAACTAATGCATAATCGGTTATATCTCACGCATGATAAGAGTTTTAGCGGCTATATTAAGTTATGTTAACTAAACGTCAACCCAAAAGCTTGACTTTTCGTTTCAATATGAGATAATTGTCATGCACTTAAATAAAAGTGTAGCTGAAACACTAAATAGCAAAATAACCCCAAAATCATATAAACTCCTAGATAATAAACACTAAAAAAGACCATTAGGATGCAGAAAACAAAACCCACTCGACACACACACCGAGTGGCTTTTTTTATGCAAATTTTTAACACTTGAAAAATTATGCTAAAATTAATTTGAAAAGACAGAATACTATAAGAATCGTAAAATGAAAAAGAGACTTTTTATAACAACAGGGCTGATATCTTTAATAAATTCTATGGCAATAATAGATCAATTATCTCAGCAGCAAAATAATTCCGACGATTATAAGAATGATTTAATTATTTATACTGCCGCTTTAAACGATAATTTTATATATATAAATAAAAAATTATTGATTGATAATTATTTTAAAGATGTTAAATTCGCAGAAAATATTAATATTACAGAGAATTATGATGAAATTTATTCGACTGCTCAGCCGATTTTTAATTTTTGGAACAATTATTGTAATATAAATTTATTTGAAGAAGGAATTTCTTCCTATTATTCATTTGATGAAATTAATTACAATAATATTTGTACAATATATCTGTCAAACTACTTTGGCAAAATCAAATATCAAAATTCACGTGATATAAATAAAGTTATTGAGATAAAAAGGGAGTGTGTACTAAATATAATCAACAAAATAAGAGCAAAAAATAATTTGGATTTTTCCGATTTCAGAAAGAAAAATTTAGTACTTTGTTTATCGCAATATGTTTATCAAGACTTTATGAGCGACAAAGAAGTAACATTGTTTTATAAAAAACATATAGATGCGTTGCTAAAAAATGATTATAGTGTTTTGTTCAAGTCTCACCCGAGAGTTAATGACACAATTACCGAATGTTTGAATAGAGAATACGAAAACAATCCCCGAGTGGAGTTTATGCCGATATACAACAATTATCCGGCAGAATTGATGATACCTGATTTGGATTTAAAAGCAATTGTTACATCAGTTTCGGGTGGTGCAATAAGCTGTTCTCATTTATTTAACATTTCGTGCTACGGTTTTGGGGCGGAGTTAGTGAGGTCAAAACATCCGATGGATAATATTAAAAATTATACGAATGTGTTTTTAGAATACATTCCGCATATAAGAAAATTGTACGAGCCTTCTCTCATAAAGCGTTAGGAGAATATATGTCCGAAAAATATTTAGAAGAATATAAATTATTGCACAAAAATATGGCTTCCTTCGGTTCCGGAGCTTGTCTTTATTTAGACGAATTAAGATTGATTATTGATTATTTAAGACCAAAAACAGTTCTTGATTACGGCTGCGGAAAAGCAAATTTGATAAAAGCGCTTTCCGAAATTTATTCTGATATCCAATTTTACGGATACGATCCTGCGGTGGAAATGTATAATACATTACCCGTTGAAAAAGCTGATTTAGTAATAAATACCGATGTTTTAGAGCATATTCCCGAAAATGAATTGGATTCGGTAGTATCAAAAATTGCATCAATTTCTGATAATGCTTTTTTTGGGCTTCACCATGCGCTTGCTTATACGATTTTGCCTAACGGAGAAAATGCGCATTGTACGGTTAAACCACCGATTTGGTACTACAATTTAATGTGCAGATATTACAAAACACCTTACCCGTTAAAAGGAAGAAAAACAGAATTAAGCGCTATGATAACGTTTACTCCGTCAATACCTTTTTTGGAGACGTATAACGCATTAATAAATAATTTCCAAAATTAAATCTGCCTATTTACATAATATTCTGTTTATAGTTTAATAAAATCACTGAGGGAAACCTCTAGTCCACAGAAAGCGAAATTTACACTAATTGAACAGTCGAAATATTAAACTTGCTAAATTTGCGGGATTTTGTTACGGTGTCAAACGTGCCGTTGAAACAGCCAAAAAGCTGAAAGTTGAAAATCCTGAGAAAAATGTGTACATTTTAGGCGAACTGATTCACAATTCTGATGTAATAAAAGAATTGGAAGAATTGGGGATAAAAACAATTTATTCCGTTCCGCAAAAAGGAGACGGGATTTGTATTGTAAGAAGCCATGGCGAAGCCCCTGATGTGTTTGAACAACTTAAAAATGCGGGCTTTGAGGTTGTTGATTTGACTTGCCCCGACGTAAAAAAAGTTCAGCAAAGAGCTGTCGAATTAGCAAAAGACAATTGTTTTGTGGTTATTGTAGGGAAGTCAAACCATCCTGAAGTTATTGCAATCAAGGCTAATGCAGATTTGTATTCGGATAAAGTTGCGGTAGCGGCTTCGGTTGAAGAACTTAAACCTTACGAAGAAATCATAAAAGCGCAAAAAAAAGTCGGAGTTGTAGTTCAAACAACTCAAATGGTAAAAACCTTGAACGATATTGTCGAATACCTGAACAGCATAACAGGAGAAGTTATTGTACATAATACAATCTGCCAATCAACGGCTATGAGGCAAAAAGAAGCAAAAGAACTTGCCGAAGAAAGCGATTTAATGATAGTTGCAGGTTCAAAAAAAAGCGCAAATACAACACATTTGGCGGAAGTTTTAAAAGATATAACCCGAACAATTCATATAGAAAACAGCTCAGAATTATCTGAATATCAGGATTTAATAAATAAATCGGAGAAAATATCAATAACGGCAGGAGCATCAACTCCGCAAAAAGTTATAAATCAAGTCATAGAATATATAGAAAAGGAGAATTAAAATTATGACAACTGCAGAAAAAACAATGGACGAATTCGAACAACTATTGGAAGAAAGCTTTGCTAAATCCAACAGCGTTGCAGATATCGTTGAAGGAACGGTTATTAAAAAAGAACAAGACGGTTATTTAATAAGCGTTAAAGGTGCAAAAATGGAAGCATATCTTCCGAACAAAGAACTTTCTAATGAGTCTGAAGAATTAGAAATCGGCGACACGAGAGAATTCTACGTTTTAAAAGAAGAAAACAATGAAGATTCAATGCTTCTTTCATTGAAGAGAATCGCATTCGCTCAAGCATGGGCACAATTAAATGATGCAAAAATTCAAGGTGACACTATTTTGGCTAAGGTTGTTTCAACTGTTAAAGGCGGTGTTCTCGTTGATATAGCTGACCTTAAAGGCTTTATTCCTTCTTCTCAATTAAGAACCGGAACACCTTTTGAAGGTCTTGTTGATACAAAAATCGAAGTTAAAGTTCTTGAAGCAGATCCTAAGAAAAACAAACTTATTCTTTCGCAAAGACAAGCAGTTGCAGAACAAAGAGACCAAGTTGTTGATAACGTTCTTTCAACTCTTCAAGAAGACCAAGTTGTATCAGGTAACGTTGTAAGAATCACTGATTTTGGTGCATTTGTTGACATTAACGGCATCGACGGACTTCTTCCTATTTCCGAAATTTCTTGGCAAAGAATTAAACACCCTTCTGATGTTTTATCATTAGGCGATACAATCGAAGTTAAAATTATCAAAATTGATAACGAACTAAAGAGAATTTCACTTTCACTCAAGAGAATGGGCGAAAATCCTTGGCAGCAAATAGAAGGACAATTTGAAGAAGGTCAGGTTGTAAAAGGAACAGTTAATAAAGTTACTACATTCGGTGCATTTATTAATATATTCCCTGGAGTTGAAGCTCTTCTTCCTGTTTCCGAAATGTCTGATGAAAACGTTAATCCGTTCAATTTATTCAAAGTTGGCGATGAAGTTAGCGTATTAATCAAGAAATTCACACCAAAAGAACACAGAATTGCTTTATCAGTAAAAGATATTAATGCATAACTGAGTTTATAAATTCTAAAAGGCGCAAAACCAAAATGGTTTTGCGTCTTTTTTTATAATACGGTACAAATATTAATAAATACTTGACCTAAGCCGAAAAAAATTATAGAATTAGTAAAAGATTTATTTTTATTAAGTCTCAGGTTAATTAATTTTTTAGGAGAATCGGTAATGTACGAAGATGAAACGCTTATTTGTGAAGACTGCGGTAAAGAATTTGTTTTTACTGCCGGTGAACAGGAATTTTTTGCGGAAAAGGGTTTAACAAATAAGCCAAAAAGATGCCCTGAATGCAGGAAAATTAAAAAACAGCAGCACAGAGGCAAAAAGAGAATGTTTGATGCCGTATGCGCAAAATGCGGAGTCCAAACACAAGTTCCTTTCAACCCTACACAGGGAAGAGACGTTTTGTGCAAGGATTGTTTTGAAGCTCAAAAAGCTGCAGAGTCTCAAGCATAAAATATTTAAAAAATATATTTCTTAGGCGGGTGAAACAAATGTTTCCCCGCCTTTTTTGACTTTAAAAAAATAATTATTAATCATACATATAGATGTATTAAATTTTGACAAAAAAAGTAATAATAGTAGTACTATGCCCTTCGTATACAGATTACAAAAAATTCTTGAATTTAGGATAAGAAAAAAAGAAGAACAGCTTTTAGTTGTACAAAAGGCTCAACAAGCTGTATATGAAGCGGAAGAAAGAATCAGACAAAATGAAGCTGAAATCCAACAAACCATAAAAAACAAAAAAACTGCCGACTTTAGGATGATGGAATATTATGACAACTATTTACATCA
This sequence comes from uncultured bacterium, assembly GCA_902803165.1. Classification (GTDB taxonomy): domain Bacteria; phylum Cyanobacteriota; class Vampirovibrionia; order Gastranaerophilales; family Gastranaerophilaceae; genus CAG-196. The sequence continues at coordinate 13,728 of CADCOS010000105.1, forward strand.
CCTTTGGGACAAGGCAGAAGCCTTGGAAGCAGAAAGACAGAGACTTCAAGCAATTTTGGACGAAGAAAAGAAAAAACTCGTAAAATGCGAACAAGAAGTAAAAGTTCTTGAAAAACATAAAGAAAAACAAAAGGAAGCATATTTAGAAGAAGAAAAAGCAAAAGAATTAAAACAGTTTTCGGAAATCGGTGTTCAAAGATTTTTTATACAGAACAGAGAAAAAGAAGAAGAAGAGGATGCCGAGCTTCAAAGGTTAATAGCTGAATCTGAAACGGAAGGAATATTATGAACATTAATGCAAATATATCAATTACAAAAACCGATTCTGCGGATAAAAGTAAATCAACTCCGCAAGAGAGCTCCGGTTCCGGTTTTGCTGACGAATTAAAAGAACTTGAAAAAGGGCAAAAAAAAGAGAAATCCGATAAAACTCCCGAAGCTGAAAATACCGAAATAAAATCCGATAAAAATGTTGAATCACAGAAAAAATCTCCCGAAGAAGTAAATCCAAAGGGGGCAATTAATGATTTGACAAGCGTTATAGATGAGCTAAATCAATCGGAGGATAAACTCAACAGCTCTCTTAAGAAAACTCTCATTTATACCGTTAAAAACAATGATAACGAAAATAAAGGTGAAATATTGATAAACAACGATTTTAACGTATCAGAAATGAAAGACAAACTCCCGCAAATGAATCCGAATATGAATTTTGGCGGAGACGGTCAGCCGTTTTCTTCGTTTATGAACAACGAATCTTCACCAAACGGAGAAAAAAGTTTAGCTCTCAATGCAAAAGATCTTGAAGAAGAAGCCGCAATACTTTCAACCATGGCTGAAAATACGGCAATTGCAAACAAAATGAATCTTAACTCGCAGCAAGAAAATTCAGAAAAAACGGTTCAAAGAAATGACGGCATTAAGAAAATTGATACAAAATCCGGTATTACAAAGGAAACTATCGTAAAATACGATACGGTTATAATGAACGAAGCGGATGTGGAAGTGTTTACAAATCTCGTTACAAAGGGAGAAGTAAATATGAATAATCTTGCTCCCGAAGCCATACAAAAATCTGTTCATGTCTCTAAAACATTAGCTGACATGCTTGCTAAGGCCATGGAAGATAATAAACCTGTAAGAATAGAATTTGACAATGGAATTTCTGTCATTATAAAGATATCAAGAGACGGAAAATTAACAGCGGACTTTTTACCGTCAACACAAATAGCAGAAGCATATTTAAAAGAAAATTTACCTCTTTTAAAACAAAGATTTGATGAACAAAACATTGAATATAACGAATTAAACCAAAGAGAAAGAAGAAATAACAACAAGGAACAACAAAGAAAGAAGGGCAGCGACAATGAATGATATGTATACAACCGCCATTAATACCCAAAAAGCGACCATTCAATGGATGGATATGCTCGCTGACAACCTTACAAACGTATATTCTCCGGGGTACAGAGAAAACAAAGCGACTTTTAAAACATTTTTAGGCGGTGCTGTCATTGACCACAACATCAAGAATTTTGGACAAGGTAAGTCAACACCGGGCACATCAAATGAAAACCTTTTCTTTGAAGGTACAGGATTTTTTGTCCTTAGAAATCCTGAAGGAAGTGTTTCATACACAAGATTAGGCGACTTTACTTTTGATTCCGAAGGTGTTTATAGAGCTCCTAACGGCGCAACCGTCCAAGGTTATATCTTGAATGATAAGGGTGAAATAATGTCCGGCACAAAATCCATAAGCGCTGATTTATACGAGGAAACAGCTCTAAAAGGCGGGGCGATGAGTATTCCGACTACTAATATAAAACTTTGGATAGATCCGAATAACGGTAAATTTTTAGGTAAATATGACGAATATGAAATAAAAAACGACGGAACAATATACGGTAAAGCTGACGGCGGTAATCGTTCGGTACCTTTGTACAAAATTGCTACGGCGAATTTCCATAATCCGAGCGGATTGTATGAAGTGAAAGACGGCTTGTTTGTTGAAACAGAAGATTCAGGCAAACCTGTTGTTGGCAGAGGCGAAATTCGTTCCGGACTTTTAGAGCAATCAAATATTGACTTTAAAAACAATATGGCTGATTATCAGCAGGCAAAAGTTCAAATGGAACTTGTTAATGCACTGATTAAAACCAACAAAGACCTCTTGCAATCAGCAATGGAAATGGCTACGCAATAAAATAATTTCATTATTTTATTGAAAATTAACATTTTACGCACCGAAATATATATTTCGGTGTATCAATTCTCTTTTCCTCTCCAGTGTGAGAGGGTAGGGTGAGGGTTAAATTAATATTTTATTTTTTATTTAGCTTTTTCTTCTTTCTTTTAGTTGCGAGGTAAAAGAAAGAAGAAAAAGCTAAGCCAAAAG
>CADCOS010000106.1 GCA_902803165.1 uncultured bacterium
CTTTGCCCAAGATTTCTTTCTCTTTACCTCCGAAATAAAGAGAAAGAAATCTTGAAATTTAATAATTAGCAAGATTATAAGATGTATGCACCGAAATAATATTTCGGTGCATTTTTTTCAATTTATGAAAAAATTTTTTCCGGCTCGATAATCCCTTGAAATAAAACCATGTTTCGTTTAAACTCATATCACGAGAGAGAAAAGGAGTACTTATTATGCTATGTTTGATGCGAGAAAACAAAGATACCAAACTTATTAAAGAGGCTTTAAAAGTTCTCGGAAAAGATAATTTGGCGCTTATTATTCACGGAAGCAGTTTCCCTTCTGCTGACGGAGAAGACACAGGATTTGGTACATTTAATTCCGAATCAGGACATTCTTTGATAGAATATGCTTCAGGTGTGTTTAATGCTTTGCAATTAGGGCCTGCCGGAAAAACTAAATGTTCTGATTCTTCACCTTATTGCGGAACAATTTTTTCAGGGAATCCGCTTTTTATAGATTTAAAAAAACTTACAGGAAAAGAATGGAACCACATTTTATCTGAAGAAACTTTCAAAAAAGTTGTGAATGAAAATCCTAAACAAAACTCGGGAAGAACAGCTTATTCATATATTTTTAAAGCTCAAATAGATGCTTTGAAAGAAGCTTGGAGTAATTTCAAAAATTCCAAACATTTGCATAAAGAATTTGAAAAATTTCAAAAAGAAAACAGCTATTGGCTTGATAACGATTCTTTGTATGAAGCGCTTTCTATCGAAAACGGAAACGATTATTGGTACAGTTGGAAAAATGAAACTGACAAAAATCTTTTGAATCCGAAAAATGATGAAGAAAAGAAATTGTACGCCTCCAGAACAGAAGAAATTAAAAATAAATATTCAGATGAAATCAATTTTTATAAATTCTGCCAATTCGTTTTAGAAATTCAAAATGAAGAAACAAAAAAATTCGCATTAAAACACGGAATAAAAATGATAGCTGACAGACAGGTTGCATTTTCAGACAGAGATGCTTGGGCATATCAATCATTATTTATGCCGGGTTGGTATTTGGGATGTCCTCCAGATTATTTCTCAAAAGACGGTCAAGCTTGGGGTTTTCCGGTAATGGATCCTGATAAAATGTATAACGCTGACGGTTCTTTGGGCGAAGGCGGAATATTGATGAAAAATCTTTATAAAAAGATGTTTAAAGAAAATCCGGGCGGTGTAAGAATTGACCATATAGTAGGTTTAATCGATCCTTGGGTTTATAAGGCAGGTAAAAAACCTATGCCTGAGCAAGGTGCAGGAAGACTTTATTCATCTCCTGAACATCCGGAACTTTCTAAATATGCCATTGCACGTATGGAAGATTTGGATATGACTTTGGAATCAGACAAAGAAAAGAGAGTAAAATCGCTTTCTGATGAACAAATCAAATTATACGGCAGATTAATCGAAAAAATTGTTATAGCTGCCGCTAAAGAATGCGGTTTGGATAAAAATGCAATCGTTTGTGAGGATTTGGGTACGCTTACAAACCCTGTTGATGCTGTTATGAAAAAATATGAACTTCAAGGTATGAGACTAACCCAGTTTGTTGTTCCTGAAAAACCGGAACACCCATACAGATGCAAAAATATTCCGGAACATGTATGGAATATGGTCGGAACTCACGACAATAACCCTATTGCAATGTGGGCTGAATCTATGATTAATACTCACGAAGGTTATTTGCATGCCAAGAATCTTGTTGAAGATTTGTTTGCCGATGCTGATAACAAAGACGATATTATTGTAAGATTAACTCAGGATAAAGACTATTTGACATTTGTAAAATTGGTTGAAATATTCGCTTCAAAAGCAAGAAATGTTCAAATATTCTTTACTGATTATTTCCAAATAAAAGAAACATACAACACTCCGGGAACATCCGGAGACCAAAATTGGTCACTAAGATTACCTAATAATTTCAAGGATATTAAACCGATTGATTTACACGCAATCTTGAAGGCTGCAATTATTGCAAGAGGAAAAGAATTTGCCGATAAACATTCAAGTTTAATCGAAAAATTGGGGTAGTATAATTATTACAAACAGAAAAAAGACACCGAATTATTCGGTGTCTTTTTTTTGTTTACCTGCTTTAGTTGCTGTTCAAAATAGCTTTTGCTTTTGCTTTATCGGTATTTTTATCATTTAGTTTCGTAGGATTCAGCAAATATGCTTGAGTCATAGCATCAACGCCGGTTACGATTCCGTCTTTTGAAACTGAAAAAACATATCTGTCAGGCTTTGTACAACCATTTTGACCATATGAACAATTAGCTTGACTATTTGGATCCACATCTACAGTGACTTGATATATTAAAAATTGCCACCAAATACCATCTTTAGTAGTAAAAGTAGGACGTATATTATATGCAAATAATATATCAGAAGCTAAATCCAACCGGCTTGCTACTATTGTACCATATTTTCTTGGACCAACAGCATTCACATAAATAGGGTTAGTATTATCGCTCGGCGCTGCTGTACATGCCAGTCCTTCACAGCTTCCGTCACTCATGTACAAACTCGGATCATTCAATATTTCATAGTTTATATCAGATAGTGTTTTGTATACTTTCAAAACTTTTGATTTATTTTTATCAGGCAAAAGATTGTCAACCATAGGCGCAGTTATTGCAGCGACAACACCTACTATTGTAAGTGTTACCAAAAGTTCTGCCATTGTGAATCCGAATTTTTTCATCTATAAATCCTCTTTTTTATAAGCTTTTTAATTCAATCAGCCTTCAATTATTTTGCGCAATCTGTTCCAAACCTCTTCTATTGAACCATTTGCGTCAATTTTATGCAACACACCTTTGTTTTCATAAAATTCTATTAAAGGAGCTGTTTGTTCATAATATGTATTAAATCTTTCTTTTGCAATTTCTTCCGTGTCATCTGCTCTTGTTTTAAGCTCTACTCCGCAAATATCACAAATATTTTCAACTTTTGAAGGTTTAAATTTTTTATTATAAATAGTTCCGCATTTTGGACATGATTGACGATAAATAATTCTTTCTATAAGAATTTTTGTATCTATATCAAAATAAATAGCTTTAAAATCAACTTTATTGTCCCCGTCAAGCTTTTCTCTGATTTCTTCCAATATTAAAGCTTGTTCCATGCTTCTCGGATATCCGTCAAGAACAAAACCGGCTTCGCAATCTTTTTCTGCAAGGCGTTTACCGATTATATTTCCGACAATTCGTACGGGTGCAAGATGCCCTTTGTCAATAAAAGATTTCGCGATTAGTCCGTCCTCTGTTTCTTTAGCTATTTCTGCACGAAGAAGAGAACCTGTATCTATATGAGGAAATCCCAAATACTCTGATAAATGATTTGTTTGAGTGCCTTTTCCGCATGCCGGCGGCCCTAAAAATATAAGTTCTCGTTTCATAGTTCTTCTCTCCTATATGTTTTAATTATAGAACCAAAACTTGATTTTGCCAATTTAGTTTCGTTTCCATATATATGCTTTAAAGTTTGAATCAGTTGTTTTTACAAGCTTATAATTATTTTTTATGTATTCAAAAACGCCTGCTGCATAATCATAACCAAATCTTTCATAATAATAGGCTGATGTATTATAATCTGTTATAACAATATAATCAGGATTAGATATTTTCAATCTTTTAACAATTATATTATCGCCAAAAGTCTCAACATAAAGCGGTATCAGGGAATAAAACTTGTTGTCCGAAATTCTGTTTGCTAAAAAATTAACCGCTAATCCCTCAGGGTAAACAACAACTTTTGTTTTTTCAGGCAATGTTTCAAAAAACTTAATTGTTTCACCAAAGCTTTCGCCATATTCAGGATTTGTTTTTATTACACCTTGAGGCGTTTCTATTTTATATGATTTTTCTAATAAAACCTTTGAATTACTATAACAAATAATTAAACTCCAAATGAAAAAATAAATTGCAAAAATTTTTCTTAATTTTTTAGGAATAAGTATCATAAATGAAATTAACGCAAACGGAAGAAAAAATACTCCGTATGATTGTAAAGTAAGCGCAAAAAATACTTTTAAAGATATTATTATTGATGCTGCGGAGAAAAAACGTTCCTGTAAATTTAAAGATCTGAATCTAAATGCAAAAAGTATGGTTATAACAGGAAATGCCCATAAGAAAAATTCCTGAAAAATAAATTTGTACGGTATAAAAAATTTTATTACGTTTTCAAAATATATCGGTATAATTTCTCGGCGAAAAATCAATCCCATAGAAGAATAAAACCAATATAGCGTTTTTGTTTGCGCCATTTCTTTTACTAAACCTGCCGAAACAATTAAATCGATAAATCTTGTTCCCGTAATAAATAACACAGCTAAAACGGATATAATCGGAATTAAAAGTGCAATTATATTTTTTAATAAATCTTTTTTCCTGGTAATCAAAAATAAAAGCGGCAACAATAATATGAATTCATATTTTGAGCAAATTGCAAGTGAATAAAATAAATACGAAGCCGGAAATTTTCCTTTGATTACAAAATAAATTGATACCAAAATAAATAATAACCCGTATAAAAGCCCGTAGGAATATGGGAAAAACGGGTTAAAAACATTTGGAGAAAATATAAATGCTGCTATAAAAAGCAAACAAACAGAAAACGAACTTATTTTATCAAGAAAAATATCCGCTAATTTTTTTATAAAATAAATTATTCCGCAAGTTGTTAATAATCCCGCAAAATACAAAGTTTTCAGTTTTATCCCGAAAATAAAAAATAAAACTGCGTTTATCAAGTATGAAAGCGGAGAATAAATACAAAAAATATCTTTGTATAAAGATTTCCCTGACAAAATTTGCTGCGGTATATAAGCTTCTCTGAAAGAATCAATATTAATGTCGCCAAAGCTGCCGTAAAATAAAGAAAATACAACAATAGCAAGTAATTCAAAGCTTAAAATCAGCCAATTATTTTTTAAAAATTCTTTCAAAACTCAAAACCCTTCTACACAAATCTTAACAAAATCGTAACAAATAGGCAATTTTTTTATAAACAAAAACTTTATATATGTGTGTGTTAATTATGAAGGTGTAAAATCAATGACAGTCTTACCCGGCTCATTAGATTATCTGTATTATCAAGGAATACTTGACCATATTCCTTACGAAGCTTATGAGATGCCTTATGCGGCGGCTCCTCAAATGCCATCGCCTTCTATTTCCGGTTCGGATATGAAACAAATGATTATGTCGGGTGAAAACACAGCTAATGTTAATAATATTCAATCAAATACAAATATAAGAAGACAACGAAATAATTTCAATTCAAATTCTTTAAATCAAAATTCAATGAACGCATCACAATATCTCGATTCGGCTAAACAAGGGATGATATATGATGCTTATGGCTCCGGAGACAGTTTTATAAGAAACGGAAATTCCGTAAATTACAATACAAATTCCGTTTCAAATTCCGGCGGCGCATCAGGTTACGGCTCAGTATATGATTTAAAAGCGCAGACTCTCGGTGAATCTTCTGGTAAAAACAGTTCCAAAAAAGAATCAAAAGACCCCGTTTTAGGCTCGTCTTCCTGGAAAGGTTTGCTTGCGGCCGGTCTTATAATTTTAACACCGATTCTGCTCATTAAAGGACTTAAAAGGAAAAAACCTTAATATTTTATAATTTAACCTTATTAAATACCTTATTAATTAACCAATTTTTCATGCCCTCACGGGCATTTTTTTTGTTTTTAAACATTTTATTTACGTTGATTTTAATTACAAAACAATTATAATAAAACTATGAAAAGAATTATAGCTTTATTAATTATAATTGGATTCGCACTTCCTTCAAATGCTGCTTTTTGGAACAGAAAAGATAAAGCGCTTGAAGCAGAACTTCAAGGAAAAGGATATGCAGGAACTTTGCCTGATTTAAAGAAAAATGCTCAAACCAAAGAAGAAAGGGTGAGTACACCTATATTTGAATCACAGAAAAGTTTCGATAACCCCGATGAGCTAAAGCCTGTACCAAGAGATAATCCGGCTTTTATCGACATAATTTCCAAGCAGGATAAAACTTCCGAGTTTGTAGTTGATGCGAACGAAATTATTCCGTTAATGGAAAAATTAGTTGATTGCATTGAAGAAGAAGGAAATGTTCAGTTATTTGTGACAAGAGCGAATGTTTTGAGTATGAATCTTGATCATCTTGCCGAAAAATACAAAGGTCAACCCGAAAGTTATTTTGAATCCTTCAAAAAAGCTATGGAAGTTAACAATTATGTAAAAACTACCGCTCAATTAAGACGGGAAGCGGAAATTTACAAGAGATATCTTGCATACCAAGCTTCAGGCTCAATTTATAACCCTGAGAATATTAATCAACAACTACAGTATTTGTTGGAAGAACTAAATTCCGCAATTCTTTTACTCAGACAAGAAGGATAAAATAAAATCCCGTTTTCGGGAAAGCGGGATGTATGTGAAATTTTATATATAATATTTTAAATGCCTTATTAACAGCTGTAGCTGCAGCCGCCGCCTGAGAAGCTGCTTGAGCAAGAAGAGCTTGCAATAGAACCGCAAGATTCAGCTCCGCCGGAATATGCAATCGAACCGCAAGATTCTGCACCTGAGTAAGCAATAGAACCGCAAGATTCTGCACTTTGACCAAATGCAACAATTGCTGCATCAGAAGGTCCTGAATAAAAGCTGCAAGTATCCATTCCGCCGTTTGAAAGTGTTGACGAAATTAATGATGTATTGTCAGAAATCAAACGAACTGATTCAGAATTTGGTCTTACTGTGCCTAAAAGGCTGAATGCTTGTTTGTTTAAACTTTCTTCTGTATAAGCTGCTTGCATATCTTTTATCCTTACTGTAGTGTTTACTTACATATATATAAAGTAATTTAAAAATCTTCGATTTCAGCACTTATTTTATTTGTTACATTTGTTAACAATTCTCTTTTTTAAAAAGTGCAAATTTATTTTTTATTGGTTTTATACTATAATGTTACACATAGTTAAAAATAACGGAGGTTTTATAATGTCAAAAAAAATGATTATTTCTGCAGTTTTGTTTACAGCAATAACACTTACTGCAAATGCAGATTACAGAAGCATGAAAGGTGTAAGCGCAGCCAGCGTGGATAATAATACAATTATGATTCAAAACCCTGTTTATACCGATGATATCGGACGCTCTCATTTTTTAAGCAGGGGCGGTTATTCGAGAGTGCGCAAAGTGCAAAACGGTCAAGCATATAATGATGCGATAAATGATGTTTCCGAAAAATTTAATAAAGAAGCAAAATCTGAAAAGAATGTATCAAATGTAATAGGCGCTCCTGAGGAAGATTATTTTTCATTCGGTTCAACAAGTTCTTATTATGAAAAAGTAAAGAACAACTATGATACTTCTTCTGATTATCCTTCCGGTGTAAATGCTTCAAAAACAATATACACAGACGGAATCGGAAGACAACATTTCTTTGGTAAAGCAAATTTGATAAAATAAATAATGTAAGTTTATACAAAAAAGAATGGAAAGGGGCTCTTCGCCCCTTTCCATTCTTTTGATGAACATAAATGCAGCATATTTAACTGCTACTATAATTATAACGTGTTTTCATGAGCTCCGCAACCCCGTTTTTGAATTTATTTTTAAAAAAGCAAAAATTTTTTTTACGTGTTTTATATTAAAACAGGTAAGGAAATGAATATATTTAACATCAGCTTTCAATATTTGAATAGCAATCAACAAACAAAGCTATCAAAAAAAAACTCTTCGCATCCTGCTTTTACCTCTGCTGTTGATACATTCGCAAGAGAGGCGGCAGATGCAGTTTCAGGCGGAGCGGCGGAAAATTTAAGTCTTGAATTGGTTAATAAAGTATTAAATATATTTAAAAATAGTGCGGACAAAGCACCTCTTACCATAAATTTGAAAGTATCTCCTTCAAGCGGGCAAATTATGGGATTTTCCATTCCGTTAAAAAACGGAAATATATTAGAGGTTATTAAAAATTTTGTGCATAAATGTTCCAAAAATTTTTTCTATATTTCTTTAAAAGAATATAATCAAGGGAAGCTTGAACGTTCTTTTGCAATTGATATGGATTCAAAAGGATTTGTTAAACTAAACAGAAAAGGTGAGTCTAAGGTTCAGGATTATTCTCTGCAAGCCGTTGAACACGATAGTGTATTTGAAAACTGTTACAGAAAGAGACTTGAAGGATATGTTGATGCAATATTTGCACAGGAAGGTAAAAACACAACAAAACCGGAAGTTTTAAAAGCTCAAGCGCAAACTAAAAAACAAGCTAAGAAAATAGCAGATATTACAATTGAGGACTTGCTTGATGAAGATGTTATTTGGGCTGTTCCGGAATCAATAAGTGAAAAAGAGATTTTTGCGAAAGAAAAACCACAAAAAATAAAAAACTTACCCAAAAAGGAAACAAAAACAATAAAAGAAAAACCTGTTAAAAAAGAGACTTTAATAACTACAAGAACACCGTTGCAGAAAGTAAAAAAGTCTCTTCCACAAAAAGCAAAAGCGGAGATTTCTAATGAACTTGATATTGAAGGAATAAAAGAAGCGAATGTCAAACCCGACTTAACAATAAAGGCAAAGTTCGGTGAATCAGACGGAATTTTACAGCCTGCAATACAAGAAAATATTAATGAAATCGGTGATATTTTATTTGACATGCTGAAGTATTTAGACCGACATAAAGGGAGTTTCGTCAAGATTAAAGCTCTAAAAGAAAAATATGAATCGCTGCAATACAAATCCGGAAGCAAACAAAAAGTTATTGAATTTAAGCTCGAAGATAATGCTACGCTCGGAGTTATTCATACAAAAACGAGTCTGCGGTTCACTCGTTTTATTTATAAAGATTCCGAAGGAAATGAAACGCATTTGTTGGTAGATAATGGTGAGAAAGTTGTCAGAAATTTGAATAAAAAAACGCCTTGGATAGTTCCGATGAAATTTAAATATATGACGGAAGAGCAAATAAAAGCTTCTAATATTGATAAATATGCTAAATTTATAAAAGATGAATTGGGAAAATATTACGATTATTTAAAAACCAATTTAGGCTAAATATACACCAAAAAGGTCATAAAATGTAACGGTTTTTGCGCTATAATCGGAAACGATATAGAATGGGATTAGCATGGAATGTCCTAAATGCCACAGCATAATAAACGACGAAAGTACCGTTTGTCCTAAATGTCATAAGGTATTGCTTTTGGAATGCCCGAATTGCCACGAAATTGGCGATTCTGCTGTTTGTGAAAAATGCGGATATACAATTTTAGTTAAGTGTTCAAAATGTTCCAAAATTAATCCTTCGACAAATGAAGTTTGTTCAAAATGCGGATTTCCGGTTGCGACCTCTCTTGCTTATCAAGAATGCGAATCCGATGAATTTGCTTCAGTTGTTATAAAATTCAACAACCTTAAAAGTATCAGACGACTTTTAAAATCCAAAGATTTGTATGAAAAGTTTTTGTACAAACTAAAAAATCTTTTACTTGTATACATCAAAAAAGCCGAAGGTAAAGTTATTACGTACAAAAATGAAATATACGCAATTAATTTTAATAAAGAATTGTCATTTGGTACTTCGTGCTTGAAAGCGATAAAATTCGCTCTAAAAATAGCGAATGCTTTTACGGATTTGAACTTGAACATCTTAGAAGAATTTAAACTTCCGCTGGGTTTAAATATTGAAATTACAAAAAAATCCGCTGAAAATCTTCAAAAACTTTCTCAAATAGAATCTAATGTAAAACTTTTGAATTCACAAAAAGATATTAAAAAATATTTAAAAGGCACGCAAATTACTCTTGACCAGTACGTGAGGGATGAAATTTCCAAAGAATATAAGACGGATTCGCTTTATACAATGGAAGAAAACGGAAAAACTGTTATGTTTTATGAACTCCTTATAGATTCATACATACTTCCTCCGGACAAAAATAAGAGTTCGGAAGCTGCCGGCGTCAATCCTCAAACTATAAAAAAACAAAACGAAAATCAGAATTTTAAAATAAAAAAATCTTTTAAAGTATTTGATATTAACGCAAAATGTCATTTTGAAAGAACGAATGCTGTTGAAATTAATAATATTTTAAAATCTGTTGATTTTGATAAAACAAAGATTATTTCTTTGCGTTCGGATATAAAATACGGTGCTGATTTAAATGAAATAGAAGAAGTATGTAAGAATAAAGGATATAATGTAATTCGCACTGTCTGCACCGAATCGCTTAATTATAAAGCTTGGGGTGTATTGGAAAATCTTTTTCGCTCATACTTTTCTCTTTCGGATGCGGCGAAATTCAATAATTATGAAAGTATTGATAAAAATATTTTGCAAGTATTCAAGCCTTTATTTGACTTGACGAATTCTTTTTCTGTACAAGCAAGCTCTCCTGAAGATGCGAGATTTGCTTATATGGATAAATGGCGCAGATTCTTTTCTGTGTTAAAAAATACCGTTGTTATTATTGACGGATTTGAGAATATTGATGACACTTCAATTCAAACATTGGAAGTATATTTCGATAAATTTAAACGGATAATCCCTAATTTTATTTTTGTAACGGATGATAAAACAGCTGTTCACAATAAAATTAAAGGACTTTTAAGAACCTCTTGTTATACGGAATACAAACTTGAGGCACTGCCGATTGACAATTGCATTTCCACTCTGAAATCCGATGCGGGAAATTTTATAGAATCATTTTATTTTGAAAAAATTCAGGATAATTTTAACGGTTCATATTTGTATTTTAAAAACGCGGTTGAGTATTTAAAAGAAGCAGATGTTCTGATAGATTTTGAAAACAAACTTTTAATAAAAGATGCAAAATCAATTGTCTTGCCGTCAGATTTGAACAAGTTGTGCAAAGTCAGAATGAAAAATTTTGACAAAATTCAAAATTTAGGTCTTGTATTCGGCTATATGTATATGTTTGGCGGAAAGGTCGATTTTGATATTTTAAATGCTCTCGGAATAGAAAACCTGAAAAACATAAACGAAGTACTTTTGGCTTCGGATATTGTAGTTAAAAAAGGCAATCATATAGTATTCAACAATTTTAAAATATTTGAAAAAGTTATTTCCGATTCTTTAAAGCCGGAAGCCGAAAAATTTCTGGCTTCAAATATTCTTAAAGCTCTCGGAAATGATATTCAGACCTTTGTTAAAGCGCTTTTATACGGTAAGATTGGTGATTTTGAGCAAGAATATAATTTACTCCTCAAAAATTCTGAATTCTCAATGGCAGCAGGTGATTACGATGCTTATTTGAAAAATTGTCTCGGATTTTTGTCATTAGAAGACAAGCTCTCCGAAAATATTTCAAAAGACGACTTAGAAACTTCGAAAAAAGAAGTTTATAACAATATTTTAATGTGTTTATACAGTTATGCTCCCGCAAAAATTTATTTTATAGAAAATATTTTATTATTGGATGCCATTCAGCAAAATGACAGTGAAAAAATCGTTCGGCTTTCAAACTTAATGCTGCAAGGAGCATTAATATCTTCCAATTATTCTGATGCACAAGGACTTTTATTCAATATACTTTCAAGAATGGAAAATGCTTCTCTTATTGTTGACGGAGCTATCAATACAAAATTCCTTCTTCTTTCTCTTGTTCAAATAGAAATTTTCTATTATACGGGAGAATTCAGACAGTGTGTTGATACGGCTGAAGAAATACTTACGGTTATTCGCCCGTCTATTATCGATAAAATAAAACCTCGCAGCTTTTCGACAGAATCTTTCTTATCTCATCTTTCGGAAACCTTCAGACTTGTTTCTATTGCAAAATTATTCCTCGCTGATGAAGATATGGAATCCTTCTTTGAATCCGTTGAAAAGTCTTTGGGAGAAACTCATCCTGAAAAAGATTCAATAATAGCCGTGAGAGATTATTTGGCAGGCAGAATTTACAGTATCGGAAATATTGAAGAGTATTCGGCATTTTCAAAACTGATTTTCCTTATTTTGCAGGAAATCGCAGGGGTTAAAAATAATTATAAAAGCTTTGCACAGAACATATTTCAAGCGAAATTACTTGCCGAAGACATCCAGCAATACGAGATTAAGCTCCTTTGCGATTTGCTTATCGGCTATGCATATATGAAAGAGCAAGACACGGCAAAAGCGGATATTATATTTAATGACGTAATTAAAATATCAAATAATGCCGGAATGTTCGGAATGAATATTATTGCAAAATATTTCCTAGCCCTTTTGGATATTTATACGGAAAACACAGAAACAGCCATGCTCAATATAAATAATATATTTGCACGCCTTAGAGATAAAGATAACCAAGCATCTTTGCTGTTTGTGTTATTTGAAACTCTTTATATTCAAACTGCAAAACAGTTTCAGCTTACATCTGTTGACACGGAAACCGAAACAAAAAAACTTTTGCCGTATTTAAATAATTTGAAACGAATTATTGGGGAGTATGTTTCCTCTCAAACAGAACAGGAAATACTATAAAAGCTAAATAAAACATACAACCGAATAATATTAAATTAATAATTTCCATTTACACAATCTCCTTTCAAAGACTAATACTATTCAAATTCCACATTTTAGCCGTTTTATAACAAGCAGCAGGCAGATTGTTACACAACTTAATAAAAGTTTACAATTATCAGTTTACAATAATTGCCTTTTGAGTGTAAAATCATGTTAGGAGGCTTTATATTGTCTAAAGGCTACGAAAGTTTTAACAATTCAGAAACATCTTTCAGAAAATCCGCGCTGATACAAGAGAGGATTGGACTTGTGTCTGCACACATGTACAAACAATTTTTGGATTATCAGCATGCAACGATGAATGCGACAGGCATATTTGCTGAAATGATAGATAACCTCCTTGCGATTTCCGAGTCCTTGAAACAATCTTTTGCGGCAAGAGGAATTACAACAGAAAATATTTACGTTGAGCATGACAAAGAAAAAAGTGTAGTTGTTATAAATATTTTGTGGCACACAATAAGCCTTACAACGAGATGTAACTATGAACCGCAAGCTTTGTTCAGAGAAGGAAATACTCCTCTTTTTTCGGCAAGAATTATGGCAATCAACGGAAATTATAATGAATTGACCAAAGGGGTTAATTCAAGAAGCGAGATTATGAAGATTCTTCTTGATAAAGAGATTGCTTCGCTGTTCGTTCCTGCTGATAAAGCGCAAAATTCAATATTTAAAATAAAACACCTCGCAAACAGAGAATTTTTCTTGAATTCAACCGACGCATCAAGAGAATTTGTTCTCAAAGTAGTTGAAACCGTTTGCGGCGGCGGCTTGTACCACGAAGAAGGCTCAAGAAAGAGTTTTAATATATAAAAACGGTAAGGTATTATATTAGTAAATACCTATTGCGGGAAAAGATATATAAATATGCGGTAAATTAAATATTTACCGCATATTTTATTGCTTATGAATTATGATTTGGATCTAACTTTAAATATTCTGATTTATAATATTCCGCAACTCCTGCAGCATTTATTTGAATATTTAATATCTCTCCCCTTGGTCCGCCGCGATCCGGATCAAGATCTCGGTAAGTACAAACTATTCCGTCTTGTGTAAAAGATTGATATATATTTGTCAACATTGATCTGTAATGTTCCTTTGTTGTAGTTAATGCAGCAGAAATCCAACTTTCTGTCAAACCTTTTGCTCTCATTGAAGCAGCAATATTGTCTAATAGAGAGTTTACGTGGTTTTTTGCATTATTCTCCACGGCTGTTATTAAAGATGAATCTCGTGTAAGTGTCTGAGAAAAAGTTCTCGTTTCTGTAAATTCTGATACAACAGCATTTAATTTTTCTTCAGTTGTTTGGGCATCTGTATTTTCGTCTTCAGCACCGCTTGTTCCACTGGTACCGCTTCCTCTCGTTCCGCCGGTTTCATTCCCCGAATTTGGTGTTGTGCCGTTTTCAATGCTGGTTGTAATTTCATTAAGTAAATTGCTAAGTTCATTGACATTTTGCAATGCTTCCCTGAACTCTGAATATAATACATTCGCTTGTTGTGCGTATTCTGCTGCTTTTTGGGCATGCTCAGCAGCTTCCTTTGATGAGGTTGCGTTTTGTGCTAATTGTCTTTCTTCTTCCGCTTTTTGCTGCAATTCCTGCAATTTTGCCAAAGTATTTTGCAGACACTGTTTTGCTGTGTTAATAGCATTTATAAGTTCATTTAAATATTCTTGTGCTTCCGCATTACCCTGCACATCAATTCCGTTAGCTGTTTCAAGAGTACTGTCTAATACATCAATATAATGCTGTGTATTTGTATTTTGTACGCCTGTAACACTATTTTGTATACTTGTTACCGAATTATTTGCGGTATTAACTTCATGTGCAATTGCATCCTGTTGAAGTTTATCAAGACGTGTTGTGCCGTTTTGTTCATCAACTACCTGTGACATATACTCTTGAATTGCCGTTCTTAATGCATTAGCCATATCAGCAGCATTATCAAACTCTGTATAATGACTTTCCATCCAGCTTCTTGCAAAACTGTTAATAGTATCAGTTATCAATCTTTGGTGATAATCAGATTGAGTGGAATCAAGATATGCAGATGTGTTTGTTTCAGTATTTCCGTTCAAAAGTTCATTGGCAACCGTTCCTATAATAACACTCGGACGACGGGCGCTGTTAGCGTTTAACCAATTTTGCATTTCATTATTAATATATGTAGAGAAAACATCTTTAGCATTATCAAGATTCATGTTTTCTACGGTTGCCCATTCATTTGTTTTTTGAGCAAGATATCCTGCCAATTCTTCTTGCAAAATAGAATCAACTCCGCCAAGCTCTCTCGATATTGCACCTTTAAGAGCGTTTAAAACTTTTTGCAAATCCATTCCGACTTGTATTGTTTTCCATTCCGATTCGCTAATTATGCCGTCACCGTTTTTATCAACTCCGCTAAATGTTATTGAATCAATGCTGCACATAGACTGAATATTTTTAAATTCATTTTGGTCAACTTGCATATCGCCGTTGATATCAGCTTGTCGAAAATCAACTTTTGATCTGTTGATGTTGGTTAATTTTCCGAAGATGTTTAATCCGTCTAATCCGCTCATTTTTAATTTTCCTTTATCCCTTAAGAGTTCCTTTTTACATGTATTACGGCAATTTTTACTAAAAACTTTAATACTTGCCGCACAATCTTTACAAAAATTTACAATTTGAGCAAAAAATGGGTGATTGGGTGATTAAGTTAATGGAAAATTGAAAATGGAAAGTTGAAAATAAGGTGACCAGATGAATAAGTGAATAGGTGATTCCGTCATTGCGAGACCGATTAGGTCGAAGCAATCCAGTCAATTGTTCAAATCTTTATTCGGTTATGTGAGCTTTTGCACAGCTTGTTTATGTTATCATAATGTTAATTTAGAAATGTCGGAGTTATAAATGAAACAACAATACAGAATCGGTTTAGGATACGATATTCATCGGCTTATTGTAGGAAGGGAACTTATTATCGGCGGAGTCAGAATTACTCACGAAAAAGGTTTACTCGGACATTCGGATGCGGATGTTTTGGTTCATGCAATTATTGACGGATTGTTGGGAGCTTTGGCACTTGATGACATCGGAACTCTTTTCCCTGATACAGATCCTTTATACAAAGATGCTGACAGTATAATTTTGCTCAAACATGTCTATGAAAAAATTGTCGAAAACGGATATTTAATCAATAATATTGATTCAAATATTATTGCGCAATCTCCGAAAATGATGCCTTATATTCCTAAGATGAAAGAAGTTTTATCTACGGTTTTAAATATCAGCCCTAATGACATTTCAATTAAAGCCAAGACTAAAGAAAAGCTTGATGCTGTCGGCGAAAAACGCGCCATTGAAGCTAATGCTGTTGTTATGCTGGTTTCAAAATAAAATTTATTTCTTCAACGCTTCGGAAGCCATTTTTGCATATTGCGCTATGTCAGGATTTGAATCATTTGATGCTACATTTAATATCACACCGATTTCATCCTTGTATTCAGGTTTTTGTATTACCATTAAAGCATTTATAGCAGCTATTTTTAAATCAGGATTTTCGCTTGATTTAAGGGTATTAACAATTGAAGAAATACAAGGCAAGTCAGTCAGCGGAACTACATCTCCCATATTTTTTTCAAATTCGTCTGAATAAACTTTTATCAAACCGGCAAGAGTGTAAATTCCGTATTCTTTATTTCTTTCAGCCATTTCGAACGGTGCAAGTTTTGTAGCTGCTGCCATATCGCTTTCGGTAATTTCGTACGGGAGTTTAATTTCATCCGGTTTCAAGTTAGGATTTTTCGATAAAGCTTGTGCTTTAGCGATTTCATTGATAATAATTTTTTTTCTCGCTTCTATTTGGGTTTCATTTGGCATTTCAAGGTTGGAAGTATCTTTTTCGATTATATTATCCAATACTGAAAATATTTCTGATGTTAAATAAGGAAGCGCTCTTGCATAGTCTTTGTCCAAAGAAGCGGAAGCTATTTTTTCAAGTTCAACCGCCTGTGCGTCAAAATCATCTCCTCTCAAAATATCACGGACTTTGTCTATATCAACCATAGATTTTAAATTTCCGTCAGAAGCAACTTCAACTTGAGGAGCTGCCTTAAAGCTCAAACCGTGAAAAGTCAAATCTTTCTTTTCATCTTCTGCTGTTGTAAAATTTGGTTCCGGAACAACTACCGCATCAACAGGTTTGTTATGTTTATGTTCTTTTACTTCAAATTCCGCATTAATAAAAGTTCTGTTATTGATTAAATTTGTTTGATAAGACGGCTTTGTGAAAGCATTATTCATCGGTAAATAACCTGCCATATTATCTGCAGTAACACATCCGCTGCATTCAGGATATGAGTACACATTTACCGCAGGTTTATCAATCTCAAGATTCACTGCATTGTATTCGGCATTATCGTCTGAATTTTTATGTCCCTCAGGAATGTTCGTTTGAGGTGAATCAACCTTTATTTTTATTGCATTATAAACTGATTTGTTGTCATTGAACGATATTGGACTTAATGTCATAATTATCCCTTTCACACTATAGCTGTTCACAATCTATTAAACCTCATAAATGTATAAAATTGCTTTTTAATCGTGCTATCGTAACATATTGTTACAAATTGTGGAAATTCAACAACTTATTATTTAGAATATAAATTAAGTTAAAATATTTATTTGGGAGAAAATTTTCGATGGATGCAAGTCAGCAAAAGATGCTTTTGCCTAACGATGTGAGAAAGCTTTTGAATGTGGATAACAGGGAAATTGTGGAACTTTGTAAGAAAACTTCCGTAAATCCGAAAAAAAATAGTGACGGACAAATTTATTTTTCTATAGATGAGGTGAAAAAATTGAAAAACGCTAAATCTTCAGTTATAACAGGGGATAAAAAATCTGCATTATCTGTTGTGTCTAAGCCTGCTTCTCAAGCAGTAGTTAACAATTTGCTGGATACTTTAAGCAAAATGGAAACAAACATTACAACTTCCATGACTAAAATTATTGATGAAAAACTTGAAGGCATGGATGATGTTGTTTTGGAACTTGTACGTTGCAAAACAGAGAATGAAAACCTTAAAAACAAAGTTAATGATTTGAATAAAGAAAATTTCAAATTAAAAAATACTCTAAATAGCTTTAAACCTTTAGTTGCAGGTTTTTATATCAAAAAAGAAGAAGAAAATAACATATTACTGTAATTGATTAAATAACCGGATGGTTTCACGGTCATGCGGTTTTGGGGAGTAAGATATGCCGGTGAAAGAAGAAGAAAAAGCAGCTGTGTCTGATGAAAGACAAAAAGCACTTAAACTTGCTATAGATAAAATAGAAAAAGATTTTGGAAAAGGCGCTATTATGAAACTTGGTGACAAGCCGGTTGTTAGCGTAGACGCAATACCTACAGGTGCATTAGCCTTAGACGTTGCACTTGGTGTAGGCGGAATCCCGAGAGGAAGAATTATTGAAATATACGGGCCTGAATCATCAGGTAAAACAACTCTTGCGCAGCATATTGTTGCCGAATGCCAGAAAAAAGGCGGTATAGCAGCATTCGTTGATGCTGAGCATGCGCTTGATCCTGAGTATGCAAGAAATTTAGGTGTGAATATTGATGAATTATTAATTTCACAACCTGATACCGGTGAACAAGCTCTTGATATTACGGAAGAACTTGTACGTTCCGGTGCGGTTGATATTATTGTAGTTGACTCGGTAGCGGCACTTGTTCCGAAAGCGGAAATAGAAGGTTCTATGGAAGATCAACAAATGGGCTTGCAAGCTCGTTTGATGTCAAAAGCTTTGAGAAAATTAACCGGTATTATAGGAAAAACAAATACTACGGTTATATTTATAAACCAATTAAGACAAAAAATCGGTGTTATGTACGGTAATCCGGAAACAACAACCGGTGGTAATGCGTTAAAATACTATGCGTCTGTTCGTATGGAAATTAAGAGAGTCGAAGGATTGAAAGGTGATGGCGAGGATGTTGGAAACCATGTTCGTGTAAGAATATTGAAAAACAAAGTTGCCCCTCCTTTCAGAACAGCTGAGTTTGATATTATTTTTGGCAAAGGTATTTGCAAAATCGGCAATATTCTTGATGTTGCGGTTAACCTTGATATTGTAAAAAAATCCGGTTCTTGGTTTAGCTTCAATGAAGAAAAGCTCGGACAAGGAAGGGATAAAGCAAAAGAATATCTGGCAGAACATTCTGATATTCTTTCTGAAGTTGAAAGACTTGTAAGAGAAAAACTTGCAGAAGAATAAGGAAAATTTAAACAGTTTTTAAGAGGAGATTTGTATATTTAAATTAGCGGGGAATTTAAAATTTTTCGCTAATTTAATTTGTGTGATAAAAAGAAAAAGCAGCTCATAAGCCGTGTTCTGTTTTTTACATAAAATGTAATAGATAATCATCTGTCTTGTATTGGAATTACTTCCAATCTCCAGCGATTTTTCAAGCTCGGCGGACACCTCAAACGCTTGATTCAATCTTGCATCCGACCGGGGGTTGCCTAGCCGGTATTTCTCAATACCGCTGGTGATGCTCTTACCTCACCGTTGCACCATCGCCTGTGATTATAAAATCCATCGGCAGTCTAATGTCATTTCTGTGGTCCTATCCACCGACTCACGTCGTCCGGAGTTTCTCCGGCGGTCTGTCCTTGGATGCACGGACTTTCCTCACCTTTATTGGCGCGATTATCCGGCTGCTTTTTCTCTAAAATGAGTATATCACAAATTAAAAAAGAGAGGAATTTTTAAATTCCTCTCTTTTTGTTTTAATTGTTTTATTAAACATCATCCGTCGGCAATCCCAATGAAATTCGTTTATCTTTAGGATTAAATTTGATAATCTTCGTATCAACCTTGTCACCGACTTTGTAAATAACGCCTTTTGCATTTTGGAACTCGGAAAGAGCTGATTGAGGAAGCAATGCTTCAACACCCGGCATAACTTCAACAAAAGCACCGAAAGCTTTAATTCTTGTTATTATACCTTCTTTGATATCCCCTTCCTTTAACTCTTCTTCGGCTTTTAACCACGGATCAGGCTCAGTATTTTTCAAACTCAAACTTATTCTTTGTTTTTCTTTATCAATGTCAATAATTTCAACATTAATTTCTTGTCCTACAGAAAGCAAATCTGTCGGATGTTCAACCCACTTCCAAGAAATTTGTGACAAAGGTAATAAACAATCTACGCCGCCAATATTAACAAATGCGCCGAAATCAGTAATTCTTACGACTTCACCTTTAACCACTTGACCTACTTCAACCTGAGCGAAAACATTTTTGCGGGTTTCAGCCATGTTTGTTTCGTATACCTTTCTGTTAGAAAGGATTAAGTTATTTTGAGCTTTGTCGATTGTTAAAATTTTAACATCAATTTTATCTCCGACATTGCAAACAGTTTCACGAGCACAAAGTTGACCTTGAGGTATAAATCCTTGTACTCCCGATACATCAACTATAAGTCCGCCTTTTACGGTTTGAGTAATTGTTACGGAGATTGTCTCATCATCTTCTTTAATCTTAGCCAATTCAGCCCAAGTGTGTGCAAGATGAACTTTTTTGTATGACAGCGTAAATTTGCCGTTTTCATCACAATCTTGAGTAATTAAAAATTCATACTCTGTTCCTTTTTCAAGAACTTCTTCAACTTTAGCTTTTCTGTCGGCAGAAACCTCATAACTCGGAACAAATGCCGTACATTTTGAACCTATGTCTACAATTGCGCCGTCTGATTCATAAGCGCATACCACCCCTTTAACGATATCACCTTTTTTAAATTTGTAATCATATTTGCTTAAAAGAGCTTCGAAATCTTCATCTGAATAGTTTGTTTCCATTTCATAATTCCCATATCTTTAATAAACACGCGGTAATTATAACATAATGTACCTGTTAAATCAATAGGCATAAGTGATTTGATATAAAAATATCTCCCAGTCTTAATTTCAATGCCATGTTTTTTGTTTAAAATTTATTGACAATGAAAAACATGCTAATATAAAATAGACATGCTCGGTTTAATATTAAGGATTTTTTTATGGACAAGAAGAAGATTTTTCTATATTTAATTTTATTGTTACTGCTGATATCTGTTTTGACATTTTTTGTACAGAAAACATCTAAACCTGAAACAACATCACAAGTTGAACAAACAGAGCTTCAGGATAATGTATCAGTAAAAGAAGAAATAGTTCAAGAAGATACTAAAACTGCGGAAGAAGATACCAAAACGCAAACATCGGAACAACCTGTACAGGTTAAAACTAAGCAGGCTAAAAAAGTTTCAAAAACAGCTGCAAAGACAAGCGTAAAAGAACCTGTTTTAAAAACCGTTGTTGAAGGGAATTCAATACGCATAGTAACTCCGGAAAGTAAGCCGCAAAAGGTTATTGTACCTGAAACAGAACCAAGAACAAATATCGTTGATGTCAGGTACGAATATAAAACCAAAACTCCGAGAAAATATATATTTAAATAGTTTTAATTCAGTCCGTGGAGAATTTTATTTAATTCGGCAACAGTCATTGCGCCCAATTTTTGTTCTTCGAATTTAGAACGTTCAGACATATCAGGAGTTTCAGGCTGTTTGGTTTCAACTTTTTCTTCTATTTTTTTTGCAAGTTTTTGTTTTTCAGATTCTAATCTGGCTTTGTCTACGTTTTTATTTCCGGTAGGTGTAAGCCCCAAAGCTCTAAGCTCCTGAATAATTCTTAAATATTCAGGATCCGCGTATGGATTGTGTCCGCTGATTGCTCCTATTGCGCTTACCATTATAATCTCCTTAGTCTGTATCTGTATCATGATTTACGGCAGGTTTTTTAAAAACTTTAATAATTTTTGTATATTTTTAATAAAAATTTACAAAAATACTTATAATCCAAATATTACTGCGCCGAAATATATATTTCGGTGCATATAACTAATTTTCCCTCGCCCCAAAGGGGAGAGGGTAGGGTGAGGGGTTTAGAATAAATATATATAATCTTTTTTATGTACTTATTTCTTTTTCTTTAATTGCGAGCTAAAGAAAAAGAAATAAGTACCA
>CADCOS010000107.1 GCA_902803165.1 uncultured bacterium
GTGAATAGGTGATTCCGTCATTGCGAGGGCAAAAGCCCGAAGCAATCCAGTCAATTAAATGGAAAATTGAAAATGGAAAGTGGAAAATTGGAAATAAGGTGATTTAGTGACCAAGTGACCATGTGATCAGGTGACCAAGTGATCAGGTGATCAGGTGACCAAGCGAACATTATTATATCTGCCCCAATAGGGGAAGATGTCCGAAGGACAGAAGGGGAATAACACACAAATATATAGCGATCAGGTGACCATGTGACGGGGCGGGCTATAACTTTATCCCTCTCTAAAAAAAAAGTTCGGGTGAGGTAAAAGGCATGCTTTTATTCACCCAAACTCTTATATATTTCTATATTTATTAATTATGCGTTAACAGAAATTCTGCCTGCAACTACAGGAGGTTCATTACCGCCGATTGGTTTAAGATTCTTTTTGTAGAATTCAACGTTTGGCTGCAATACTTCAGGTAAAACTTCAGGTTGTTTTTCGCCTTTGGCAAATCTTTCAATTATACCTTGATATACTGTTGCAAAGCCTTTTGCTTGTGTCATAGCACCTGCGGTTTCAGGAGTAAGTCCTAATTCCGCTGTTTCTACGTGTTCAACCATAGCAGGTCCTGACATCATGTTAGATTTGGCAATAGCACCAATATAGCCGTTAGTGTTTTCGCTTGCTGCGCCATGATCCATCGGAGCTGTTAAACCGAAAGCGTATTTATTAGCAGGGTTATACCAAGCTTCTGAAGAGTGATGCATAGCATCAGTAATTTTTGTTATTTGTCTTGAAGAATCTTTAATTGATTCATTTTGCATTTGTGTATGCCATACAGCAGTATCTTTAAACATATTACCAAGATATTGATGAACACTGTCTTTAATACCGTTTAATCTTGAACCTGCCCAGAATGCTGCTTGCATAAGAGGTGAATTTACATGAATACTAGGGTTAAGTGCTATATCTGACATATCTTGAGCACCTTGAAGCATTTTTATCATATCGCTTTTTTTCATGCCTGCATAAGCTAAAGCAAATAATGCGTGGTCGTCCAGAGCAGAGAATCTTCCGCCTACGTCATCATGGATATACAAATCGCCAAGCCATTCATTTTTGTCTGACAATCTTCTGAGTTCACTTTTTGAAGGATCTTTGTCGGTAACTGCAACCATGTATTTACCGATATCTTTTGCGGTACCGAGAGGGAATAATCCTTTAGGATCCATTTTTTCTTTAAATTTTTCCATTACTCTGAGCATACCGTCTTTTGTTTCAAAAGTTGAACCTGATTTAGATGCTACAAGAAAATTAGATTTTGTGATATCACCGTCAATTTCTTGTAAATATCTGTTAAAGCTTGTTGAGTCTATATCAGAATAAAATTTAACTTTGTCGCCTTTTAAATTTAGACCGTTGATTCCGAGCATGTGTTCAACTGTGTGTTTAGAACCACCGATACCAAGAACGGTAAGAACTTTTGCATCAGTTTGTCCTTTAAGTTGACGAACCATGTCATAGATTTTATCAACTCTTGCAATTTGTGCTTTAGGTAAATCAACCCAGCTTAAAAATTGTCCTTCTTTATTTGCTCTTGAAGCAAATTCCGCAACAGATTGTTTCAAAACATTTTTTACAGGTCTGAAACTTTTTGCTGCATTGTAAAATTCTGTACGCATGCCTGCGCTCGCGTTGCTAATCGCATAATTAAACGACATTTGTGATACCTCCTGTTTTGGTAAACATTTTAAACATACACACTATTTATACTTATATTCCCGTTATATTGATTGGAATATCCCGTTAATACAGGCACTACAACTATAAACCAAACAATTTACAATTGCAATCCCAAGTATTTTAAAACACGTAAAAAAATTTTTTGCTAGTAATCAAAAAATAAATTTAAATTTTGAAACATGCCGCAAAATGATTTGCCGATTTTTCTCTTAATTCGGGGATTTCTTTGTCACAAAGCCCTTTTTCAAAGCGTTCACAGCGCAAATGAAATTTACAGCCGGAAATTTTTTCTCTTATGTTTGGTGGTGCTCCGTTTATTGTGTTTAATTTGCCTTTTGCATTCGCTGACGGAAGAGAATTTATAAGCGCTGCGGAATAAGGATGCATAGGATTTTCGAAAAATTCTTTGGAGTTCGCTTTTTCCGTTACCCTTCCGGAGTACATTACATTCACCGTATCGGCATAATTACTGACAAGCGCCAAGTCATGCGAAATCAAAATAATTGTTGTTTGCAATTCTTTTTGAAGTTCCTGAATCAAATCCATAATCTGTTTTTGAATAGTAACATCCAAAGCCGTTGTAGGTTCATCGGCAATAATCAATTCCGGTTTACAAGCAAGAGCCATAGCTATTATAACTCTTTGTTTCATTCCGCCTGAAAATTCGTGCGGGTATGAATTAAGTTTGTTGTTGATATCGGGAATTTTTACCATATCCATAACTTCACGAACTTTTCTCATTGCTTGATGCTTACTGACTTTATTGTGTGCCATAATTGCTTCTGTTATTTGATTTCCTATAGTATATAAAGGATTCAGCGAAGTCATCGGATCTTGAGGTATAAGGGCTATTTTATTTCCTCTTATTTTTCTCATTTCATGTTCTTTTAAATTCAACATGTTTTCACCGTTAAACAAAATCTCTCCGCTTTTTATATAAGCTTTTTTAGGCAATAGACGAATTACGGACATTACGGTCATTGTTTTGCCGCAGCCGGATTCTCCTACAATAGAGTGTAGTTTGCCTTTTTCAAAATCAAGATTTACGTCATATAACGCCTGATAATCTGACTCTTCTCCCCTGAAAAAAAGATTTAAATTTTTTATTTCAAGAATATTTTCCATAAAATTATTCTATCAATAAAATTTGTTTTAGTTAATAGGACAAATTGAGGATGCGGAAAAAGTCTGAAAAATGACAATTTTTCGACTTTTTCAAATCCGACCTAGGTGTGTGAGAGTCAGGTCGTGTGCGGGATAGCACACAACCTGACTCGAAACCGTTCCCCAGAGTTTGCAGGAAAAATTTTAATTTTTCCGCAAACTCAATTAAAA
>CADCOS010000108.1 GCA_902803165.1 uncultured bacterium
AATAGGCAAAATGCAAGCATGTCACAATAAATCAACTAAAAGATTGATTGCATGTTTAAAAAAAATAGATTATTATACATGCACGAGGTTGTTGTGAACGAAAAACAAATATTAAAAAAACAAATTCAACAGACTGAATTACAAATCAAAAAATTAACTTTGCATTCAACGGATTCGGATGTGTGTTCCGATTTATACAATTCGTTGATATTAAAAAAAGCAGTTTTGAAAAAACAGCTTGAAGAAGCTGAAAAAAATAAGGTTATAGAAAAAATTAAGTCATTAATTCCTCATAAAGAGAAATTAATTTGTGACTATTTTCACAGCGTTTAGAAATGTACTCAAATGTATAATTTATTGTAACTGTGCGTAATTAATGCCCGCATTGACACTAACCCCTGTTTGAAATATACTCATTAAGATAGAGACTTTATTAGAGGGGGATAATTGTATGGTAAATGTAAACAGAGTAGCTCTTTGCATAATGGATGGCTGGGGAATTTCCAAAGGTTTGGAGAAGTATGATGCAACAAAACTTTCTCATGCTGTTAACGTTCCGAAACTTATAAAAGAAGGAGTTTCAACACGTATACATGCTGACGGTGAATTTGTCGGTCTTCCTGCGGGACAAATGGGAAACAGTGAAGTAGGACATTTAAATTTGGGTGCCGGAAGAATAGTTTATCAAGACTTATCTAAAATAAATAATGCGATAAAAGACGGCTCGTTCTTTAAAAATGAGAAGTTTTTGGAAGCAATTAACCATACAAAGAAAAATAATTCTGCTCTTCACATCTACGGATTGGTTTCAACAGGCGGGGTTCACTCTTCTTTAGATCACCTTCTTGCTTTAATACAGTTAGCTAAAAAAGAAGGTTTGGATAAAGTATATGTACATGCGTTCCTTGACGGTCGTGATACTCCTCCTTCAAGTGCTTGCGAATATTTGCAGACTGTAGAAAACGAATTAGCTAAGAATAACCTGCCTCCTATTGCTTCGGCAGTCGGAAGATATTATATAATGGACAGAGATAATCGTTGGGAAAGAGTCGAAAAAGGTTATAATTGCTTACTTCTCGGTGAAGGTGAAAAAGCAAATTCCGTTGTGGAAGGCGTTAAAAAGTCTTATGCAAACGGTGTAACAGACGAATTTGTATTACCGATAGTGGCTGGCGGAGAAGAAACTAGAATTCATGACAATGACTCTATTATATTCTTTAACTACAGACCTGACAGGGCAAGAGAAATAACAAAAGCAATAAATTTTAAAGATTTTGACGGTTTTGACAGAAAAAAAGTTCTGAATAATCTTTATTACTGTACAATGACAAGTTATGATGCTTCATTTGATTTTCCGGTAGCATTCCCTAAATTTAAGCCTGTAAATATTTTGGGAGATGTACTTGAACAAAACGGTGTAAAGCAATTTAGGACAGCAGAAACAGAAAAGTATGCTCATGTAACGTTCTTCTTTAACGGAGGTATTGACGAGCCGCAGCCTAATGAAACAAGAAAGCTCGTTCCGTCACCAAAGGTTCCTACATACGATATGCAGCCGGAAATGAGCGCTCCTCAAGTTTGTGAAAATGTTTTACAAGCGTTAAAGAACAAGGAATACGGCTTTATACTTGTAAACTTTGCGAATCCTGACATGGTAGGTCATACGGGAAATTTAGAAGCCGCAACTAAAGCTTGTAAAGTGGTTGATGATTGTGTAGGAAAAATCGCCGACGGTTGTAAAGAAAATAATGTAACAATGGTTCTTACGGCAGATCACGGTAATGCGGAAGTTATGTTTGATGAGTCAACAGGAAAACCTCATACAGCTCATACGACTAACGAAGTTCCGTTTACAATTATTAATCCGCCTTATCCGATAGGATTGAAAGATTCAGGCGCCCTGTGTAATGTGGCACCGACAATTCTTCAATTAATGGGTTTAAACAAGCCTAAAGAAATGGATGCCGATAGTTTGATTAAGTAATATAAATAATTGATTGTATAAGATAGGCAGGTTTGCCTGCCTTCTTATTTTTCAAGTGTGAGTAAAATTATATATGACAGAAACAAAGCCTTTAAATATAGATTTGAATTTAAAAAAGAATAATGTTGATGAATTTTTCTATAACCTGAGTGAAAATCCGAACGGTTTCAAAAACAAAGATTTTCGCTACACATTGAGTTTAATTTATCAGCTTGTGGAAGACGAGTTTGAAGGAATTTTTCTGAGTCCTAATTCGCCTGTTCGAAATACGGATTTCTATTTGATTAACAGAGGGGGAAAGCTCTCGTTTTTTGTAACACCTACGAACAATTTTCAATTTTATTTAAAATCAAAAGGCTCAATGTTTCGTTTCACTCCGCAGGAGCTGAATGGCAAAATCGGTTATGTCATGCCGCTAGATTTAGTTTTAGATTATTTCGGCGGATTTGGAGAAATAGTTGATTTTTCATCACTTACCCGAACTTTTGCATATTTTAATAAGCTTACTCATTTTGCAATGAAACTTATTGAAAAATTATACTTTATTCCTTCCGTAAAAAAACATAATGCAGCCGGCGGCGGTTCTTTCAGAATTGTATATGAACCGATTATATCTAATAAAGAATCTGCCAAAATTATAAATGAGCTTGAAAATAACATTCCGGAAGATTTATTTATAGAAGGAGATAAACCAAAAGATTTTGTTGAAAACTTTGTAAGGGAATATTTAAATTATTTGGTTTATAAGTTTTTAGGGATAAAGGCGTACCGCTTCAAAGATATTAAATCAGGTCATTATATGATAAAAGATCTTGAACAAAGATGCTTGATGAAAGGAAAAGATTTAGCGGAAAATTTTGCACAATGGTTTGATGAGCTTTACTTAGGCAAGTATGATTTAATACCGTTTTTTAAGGTTAATAAATTAAGTGATGACAAATTTGAGTTAAAAGTACATATTAAAAACAGAAAAACAAACGAAACTATATTAATTGATGATTTGTACCATGAAGAAAAAATATGGGATTTAGATACTGATGATATAGGGAAGATAGTAGAAAAGCAATTAAATTACGCACTTAGATATATGCCTGAATTAGAGACTTTATTTGAGGATGAAGAGAAACTGTCTTTGGTATTAAATTTGAACGAAGTTTATAAGCTTATTGCACAAACATCGTATTATTTACAAAAAGCTCAAATAGAGGTTATTTTACCGGAAGAATTGACTAATATAATTATACCGAGAGCCTCTATCAATGCTAAAGTAAAAGCTGAACGTTCTAATGATTTAATGGATATATTTAATACCGTATCAACAGGTTCTATTTCGCTTGATGACATATTAGACTTTTCTTATGAAGTTGCATTGGGTGATGAGAGACTTTCTTTAGAGGAGTTCAACAAGCTTATTGAAAATAGTAATGACGGTCTAATTCAGCATAACGGGAAATATATTCTTGTAGATAAGACTGAAGGCAAAAAGCTTTACGAACAGATTTCAAAGGCTAATCATAAGAAAATGACAAGACTTGAATTGATTCATGCATCCATGTCAGGACAATTGCAGGATTATGAATTTAATTATGATGATGCGTATGCAAATGTTATAAAAGACTTTGCCAAACCTGTGGATGTTACTTCTCCTGAATCATTAACAGGAGACTTGAGACCTTATCAAAAAACCGGTTTAAAATGGCTTTGGACAAATGTTTCCAAAGGCTTTGGCTGTTGTATGGCTGATGATATGGGGTTAGGTAAAACGATTCAGGTTATAAGTTTGGTTTTGAAATTAAAAGAAGAAAATAAACTTAAAAAGCCGGTTTTGGTAATTTGTCCGACAACACTAATGGGGAATTGGATGAAAGAGCTTCAAATGTTTGCTCCGTCTTTAAAAGTCGCAACATATCATGGATTAGACAGAAAGCTTGATATAAAAAATGATATTATATTAACTACCTATGCAATTATGAGAATTGATGTAGAAGAGATGAAAAAAGAAAATTGGGGCATGATTATAGTTGATGAAGCTCAAAATATAAAAAATCCTGATACAGCTCAAACAGTTGCAATAAAAACTTTAAAATCCGATATAAAAATAGCTATGACAGGTACTCCTGTAGAAAACAGACTTACTGAACTTTGGAGTATTTTTGATTTTATAAACAAGGGGTATTTAGGCTCATTAAAAGAGTTTCAAAAGAGTTATGCAATACCTATAGAGAGATTTAAAGAAAAATCAAGAGCTTCAAAATTAAAGCTCTCTGTTTCTCCGTTTGTACTGAGGCGATTAAAAACAGACAAAGGCGTGATATCAGATTTGCCTGAAAAAATGGTACTCAATGATTATTGTTATCTTGCGAAATCGCAGGCTGTTTTATACGAAAAAACGCTCAACGAGATGATGGATAAGATAAGCGGGTTTACAGGTGTAAACAGAAGAGGTAATATCTTTAAGCTTATAACAGCATTGAAACAAATATGCAATCACCCTTATCAATTCTTAAAAACAGGAGATATGTCTAAGGAATTGTCAGGTAAAGCAGAAAAGTGTGTAGACCTTTTAAATTCAATTCTTGAAAATGACGAAAAAACCCTAATATTCACGCAGTATAAAGAAATGGGTGATTTACTTACTAAAATAATAGGGGAAGAATGCAATACGGAACCTTCATTTTTCCATGGTTCATTGACTGTACCGCAAAGAGAAAATCTGATTGAAGATTTTCAAAATAATGATAATCGAAAAGTAATGATACTTTCTCTGAAAGCCGGCGGTACCGGTTTGAACTTAACGAGCGCAACAAATGTTATACATTATGACTTGTGGTGGAATCCTGCCGTAGAGGATCAGGCAACAGACAGAACATACAGAATAGGTCAGGATAAAAATGTAATGGTGCACAGGCTTATAACTTTAGGCACATTTGAAGAAAAAATTGATGAAATGTTAAAAACCAAAAAAGAACTTGCTGATTTAGCTGTTTATGAAGGCGAAAAGATAATTACAGAACTTTCTGATGAGGAAATTTATGAAATATTCTCTCTTACAGCGGGTTAATGTAATAATTTTTAAATTTTGTAAAATTTTTGAATAAAAACATTTTTCAATGTACAATAGTACAATAACAGTATTTAAGTTTTATGCTTTTGCCGAGGATGGGAAGAGGTTAGAAGAGAATAATGAATTATCACAACATAACAAAAGACGATATGTTAAATGGGGATGGACTAAGAACGGTGTTATGGGTTGCAGGATGCACACACCATTGTCATAATTGCCAAAATCCGATAACTTGGGATGTGGCAGGCGGATTGCCTTTTGATGAAAAAGCTGAAGAAGAACTTTTTGAAGACTTGTCGAAGCCGTATTGTTCAGGCATTACATTCTCAGGTGGTGATCCCCTCCATCCTTTTAACAGAGAAGAAGTTTTCAGATTAGCAAAAAAAGTTAGAGATTTATTCCCTAAAAAAACGATATGGCTTTATACAGGTTTTTTATGGGAAGAAATTAAAGATATACCGGAAATAGCAGAATTAGATGTAGTTTGTGAAGGTAAATTTGTAGAAGAGTTACTTGATAATCGTCTTCATTGGGTAGGAAGCTCAAATCAAAGAGTTGTCGACGTTAAGAAGTCTTTGGAATCAGGTAATGTCGTTATTCACAATTCTTAACGGCTAATTGAAATATTTATATTAGTAAGTTATACTTTTACGGAAGTGAACTCTTTTTGGAGGGCTGTATGAAAAATAAGAAAAGAAGCAAACTTCTTGCAATTATAGAAAGTATTTTAAAAGGCAGAGAAGGTAATGCACTTTCTCTTCTTGAAGATAAATCAAATATGTATGCAAGGAAAATTGCATTAGGAATGAAAACTTCATTAGGTTGGAGAGAATTAACGTATGACGGGTTAGGACTTTTATCCAGAAGGCTTGCATCATACTTAATTAATGATATTGGTGTAAAACGTGATGAGCGTATGGCGATTCTGTCAGAATCAAAACCTGAGTATGGCGCATGTGTATTTGCTTCTGTTATGGCAGGCATGACGACCGTCCCTTTAGATATAAAGTTGACTATATATGAGTTAACTTCAATATTGTCAGACTGTTTACCTACAGTTTTGCTTGTGTCAAACAGCTATTTGGACAAGGCATTGGAATTACAAAAAACTATTCCTTCCATAAAACATATACTTGTTATGGATGAAATTCCGATAACTAATGAATTTAAAAGTATATATACAATACCTGCAAATTATCAGTGTAAATGGAGACATCGTTCACGTAAGTCTGTTATGTTTATCATTTACACATCAGGTACGACTGGTGCTCCAAAGGGTGTTGAAACGACTTTTGGAAATATATTGGCTCAACTCGCTGATTTGAAAGTGATTTTGAGAAAAATATTTCCTAAAAGAGGCGATGTAAGAATATTATCGATTCTTCCTATGAACCATTTGTTTGAAATGACTGTCGGTTTGGCGACTTTTTTAAATTTTGGTTTTTCGGTTTATTATACAAAAAGTTTAAAACCAAAAGATATATTGAATACGATTCAGGATAAAAAGATTAACTTCATGATTTTGGTGCCGGCTTTTCTAAGACTTCTTAAAACAGTTATGGAAGCAGAAATCAGAAATTCATCAAAGTTTTATCAAAGGACTTTCCCTAT
>CADCOS010000109.1 GCA_902803165.1 uncultured bacterium
CCTCATCTCCACCAAATAAGCACCTTCGGGTGCTTTTTTGTTGTATGGAGTCGAACCCGACATTACATCCGTAATGCAGGGGTTCTTACCTCTCGCAAAACGATACTTAATAGTTCTTTTATTTGTTTTTATTGTATAATTAGTTCAATGTACTATTCGGGGTATTTGTGTGCGTATTAATAGTGTTACAGATAAAGATAAGCTGTATTTTCGCTCAATTAAACTTTCACAAAAAGAATTAAACAAAGCCGATGCAATTATAAATCAGCTCCTTTTACCTGATAATATCGGTGTTAATGTCAACACTTTATACAAGAAGTTTTTTGATGTTTTATATCCTCATCTAAAAAACGAAGCACAAAAAAGGGCAGGACGCTTTTATTTAGCTGATGAAATTTTTTCCGAATTAACTTTGAAATTGGCGGAAATTATCAAAAATCTGATATCCTATGCCAAAACGGAAAATATACTTCAGGAAATAAATAATTATAAACCTTCAAAATATGCATATAAGCCTGAATATACAGTATCGTCACTAAACACTTCCCCATATACTAATGAACATGAATTGGAAA
Organism: uncultured bacterium; assembly: GCA_902803165.1. GTDB lineage: Bacteria > Cyanobacteriota > Vampirovibrionia > Gastranaerophilales > Gastranaerophilaceae > CAG-196. Next base: position 576 of record CADCOS010000109.1, read on the forward strand.
AAATTGATTTAATAACCGAAGAAAATTTACCTCGTCCGGAATCACAAATAACAATTGAACGCTATCATACAATTATTGAAAATCTTATAAAAAAGAGCAAGTTATCCGAGTTACAAGAAAAAAGACTCAGAGGTCGAGCAGCAGGAGTTACTATAAAGTCATTGTCCGAAGAGGATAACGTTAGTACACAAGTGGTAAAAAGTGCAATAAATAAAAGTATTTTAAAGATTCAGAATCAAGAAAACATTATTCCGGAAAAAGTCATAAAAAAGATAAAAGTTTTTTCGAATATTTTAGGATGTTCTGCTGAAACTTTTAAAAAAACTGTCTTGATTCGACCTGATTTGCTTGCGTACAAACCGGAAACATTAAAGAAAAATATTGAAACAACCTCAAAGCTTTTAGGATACCCTCAAGATAAAATCCTGAAGTATGCGCTTAAATATCCTTCTTTGTTTTACCAAAAACCGGAAACGTTTATGAATAATATTAATAAGTCAGCAAAAATTATTGGCTGCACTGAGGAAGAATTTAAAAAGTCAGCGCTGAGACTTCCTGAAATAATATTAAGAAGTCCACACAGTCTGAAAGCTAACATACAAGGCTCTGCATCGGTACTAAATTGTTCGGAGGAAAAGTTAAAAGAAGTTGCGCTCAGACATCCGCAAATTTTCTTAAAAAAACCGGACGTTATGATTAATAACACCAAATTATTTTCAAATCTTTTCAACATTTCTTTTGAAGAATCGGTTAAAATTTTAATGAAATATCCTGCACTCTTTTACAGAAATCTTTTTAAAATCAAAGAGCGTGTAAAATTAAATGCTCAAGCACTTAACTTGGAAGAAGATTGTTTTTTAAAAACAGCTTTAAAAAGCCCAATATTACTTTGCTTGCATCCTGATAAAATATCAAGAAATTATAGTATAATGAATTATTACAGAAAGCTTCAAAACATTGAATCACAATGTCTTTCTCCGGTTTTGAGCGATGATATGTGGTATACAAAAATGCTTACTAATTTTATTAACGATAAAGAGCGCTCAAAAGTAATAAAACCGAGAAATGTATCTCCTGCCAAACTTGAAGAATATTTGAAAAACAACCCTGATAAAACATACTCATTTACGATTCCCGAAGGTTTTGCGGCAGAAAGTTTAGTAAATTTTGCAGAAAAAATTTCCAAAAAAGCTCTGGGCAAAAATATATTTAACATAGAAATTGTTGAATAATGATAAACGAAAATTAAATAATCGCAAATACTATAGTAATCTAAATCATTTTTGCATATAAATGCTATGTATAATTTTTTTTGACTTTAAAAAAATCCTTATTAATAAATTAATATGATTGAAAAATTAAAAAAAATGATTTGTTTTAGAAAAAATATAAATACTCCTGACAGCAAAATAGCAGATTTATATAATAAATTGGAAGAAGATGTTATACAAATAAAAGTCGGTTCGGATATTGTTCCGTTCGGTGAAAAAATTTGCAGTTTGATATGCGATATAAGAGAAGAATTTACGTACGAACTCGGCTTTATTATTCCGTCTGTGCATATTTTAGATAATTCCGTTTTGCAGGAAAATGAATATGTAATTTCAATTAAAGGCATTGAAAAATTTAGAGGTTTTGTAATCCCCAATGAAAAAGGTATAATGGATGAAATCTATGAAAATCTTAAAAATGTCGTATTAAATAATATAAATTTGATACTTACAAATGAGATAACCGAAAAGTATATTGAAAAAGTCAGATTAACAAATACCCTGATGATATGGGATATAACCGGTGCAATTTCTACAACTGAAATTCGAATAATTTTAACAGATTTATTGGAAAAAGGGAAATCTATAAAAAACATTTCGGAAATTTTTGAAAAAATAAGCGAGCAAATTTATGTTGAAAATAAAACAAACTCGCGTTCTCCTCATAAAATTGCCGCCGAAATATGCAAGCAGATATAGTCCAACTTTTTAAAACTTAACAGTTTGCTCCTTGGATATTTTTTATCTATAATTCATGCATGTGTATGGTTTTGATAAGGAGAAGTGAGCTATGAATTTGGATAAAGTAAGGGCTGTAGATCCTGAATTGGCAGGATATATAGAAGAAGAACTTCATCGTCAACAGACTAATATAGAATTAATTGCCAGTGAGAATTTTACCTCTCCTGCCGTTATGCAGGCATGCGGAACAATTTTGACAAATAAATATGCGGAAGGCAAACCTCATAAACGTTATTATAACGGCTGTGAAGCTATTGACAAGGTTGAAGAATTGGCGCAAAAAAGAGCATGCGAGCTTTTCGGAATGGCTCACGCTAATGTTCAGCCGCATTCAGGCGCTCAAGCTAATATGGCGGTATTTATGTCTGTTCTTAAATCGGGCGACAAAGTTTTGGGGATGGACTTATCCAACGGCGGACACTTGAGTCACGGTTCTCCCGTTAATTTTTCAGGTCTTTTCTTTGATGTAAAAAGTTATGGTGTTGATGCTAACGGAAATATTGATTACGAAGACGTAAGAAAAATGGCTCACGAACATAAGCCAAAACTTATTATTTGCGGTGCAAGTAATTATTCTAAAATTATTGATTTCAAAAAGTTTAGAGAAATTGCAGATGAAGTCGGCGCATATCTGCTTGCCGATATAGCACACATAGCAGGGCTTGTAGCCGGAGGTGTTCACCCTTCACCTGCGGGTTACGCTCATTTTGTTACAACAACGACTCACAAAACATTAAGAGGTCCGAGAGGCGGTATAATAATGTGTGATGAAGAACTGGCGCAGCAGCTTGACAAAGCTGTATTTCCGGGATGTCAGGGCGGACCTTTGGAACATATTATTGCAGGTAAAGCGGTAGCTCTTAAAGAAGCTATGCAGCCTGAATTTAAAGAGTATGCAAAACAAATTGTCAAGAACGCAAAAGCCTTAGCACAAGGCTTAATGGATAACGGTCTTGATATTGTCGGCGGAATGACGGAAAATCATCTTATGACTCTTGACCTCAGAAAAACAGGCAAAACAGGAAAAGATATGGCTAATGTTCTTGAAAGAGTAGGAATCACGGCTAATAAAAATACTGTTCCAAATGATCCTCAAAGTCCTTTTGTAACAAGCGGTATTCGTTTGGGAACTCCGGCTATGACTACAAGAGGGTTTAAAGAAGACGATATGAGAGAAGTTGCGAGAATTATTGCCGAGGCTATTAAAAATTCTGACAACGAAGAAATATTAACAAAATTAAGAGCGGATGCTTTAAAACTTTGTGAAGCACATCCGTTGTATTAATAATGTGAATAGGTGATTAAGAGGAAACAATGATAATAAAACTTACACAAGCACATATAATAGGCGCATTTATATCTTACTTAATCGGAGTTTTTATAGTTCCGTTCGTAATTGATTTTTCTCAAAAAGAAGGGCTTGTGGATGTACCAAATGAAAGGAAAATTCACAAAAATCCGATTTCGAGACTTGGCGGAATTGCGATTTGGTCAAGCACTATGCTCACATTTTTGTGTTTGGTTCTATTAAGTTATTATCCATACGGAAGTTTACTTTCAGGCATTCTTCTCGGCGGTTCATTAATGTTTTTGCTGGGATTAATTGACGATATTTATAATTTGGATGCAAAATTCAAACTCATAATACAGTTGTCTATTGCGACAATAGTATATTTTTTGGGTGTAAAAATAGATACAATCTTTAATCCGTTTGGCGGAACTCCTTTGGAGTTGGGCATTTTGTCGTATCCGATAACTATACTTTGGATTGTGGGTATTTCAAATGCAGTTAACTTTATAGACGGAGTGGACGGGCTTGCGGGTTCTGTTATTACGGTAAATTCAATAACATTGGCATTGGTAGCTGTTGCTGTTACGCCTGCACAGCCGATAACGGCGCTGATTGCATTTATTCTTGCGGGTTCAATGCTTGCATTTTTGACGTTCAATTTTAACCCTGCCAAAATATTTATGGGTGATTCAGGCGCTTTGTTTTCGGGCTTTTTGCTTGCCACATTGTCAATAGCGGGAGTAATGAAGGGCGCGACTTTAGCGATATTATTACCTTTTATGGTGCTTGCCGTACCGATAATGGATATTACTTATTCAAGTTTAAGAAGGATTTTGAAAGGTAAATCGCCGTTTGTTGCTGATGCGGAACATATTCATCACAAACTTTTAAAGGCAGGATTTTCTCAAAAAATAACAGTTGCAATACTTACATCTGTTGCAATAGCGGGAGGAGCTGCTGCAACGTACTTTACAGGGGCTTTAAAGCATTATATCGCATATATCGGGGTATTAATACTTATTATGATAGTGTTGAGTATATTTAGTGTTTTAACAAAAGAGAAAAAATAAACTTATTTTATAACTGAATAGAATTTGTATAATAATTTTATATTAACGGAATTTTGGCTTATTGCGTCTATAAGTTCCGTTTTTAATTCGCTTTCATCTTTGTAATAATCAAAATCAAACAATTCTTTAGCGGTTACATTCAATGCATCAATGATATTAGAAAGCGTGTCTGCTGTTACAAAACTTTTACCGCATTCAATTTTGCTCAGGTTTCTTTCGACTAATCCGATTTTTTCGGATAACTCTTCTTGCGTCATTCCGCGTTTAATCCTAAGTTCTTTTATTTTAAGGCCTAAAAGTCTTTTAATATCGTATCGCATCTCCACCTCTACAGTTATTTTAAAAAATTTTTACATAGTTTATAACGATTTTAAACGCTCTTTTGGCTATTGACAAAGAGTATTAAACATGTACCATGAGGCATGAAAAATGTATTTTTTGTATATTATTACATTTTAAAGATTGTTTCAAATGTTATAGGTTGATAAATTGGCAGGATTTTTAATAAGCGTGGTAGTAAATAATAATGCGAAGTCGTTGTTTGGATGCTTGGACAGTGTTTGTAATCAAACCTTGAGTGATATGGATATTCTTTTGATAGACAACGGTTCAACCGATAATTCTTCAGAAATAGTCTCAACTTATGCGTATATGGATAATCGAGTCAGGACAATTTCTTTTTCAAAAAGCAAAACTTTGGAAGAAATTAAAAGTATTTTAGAAAAAGAATACGGAGAGACTGTTTATTGTATAGTCAACGGCGATGAGATTCTGCCGGTTGATTATTGTGAGAAATATTGTGATTTAAATTATTTAAAGAGGTGAATTAAATGAATATTCCTGTATTTTTATCGGCAGATGACAACTATGCACCATTTGTTGCAACAACTATAGCGAGCATTTGCGATAATACAGAAAGTTTTGTTGATTTTTATATTTTAGATGGCGGGATCAGCGAAGAAAATCAAGAAAAAATTTGCGAACTTAAAAAAATTTTTTCTAATTTTTCAATTGAATTTATTCAAATTAATCCTGAAAAAGAATTTTCTTCAATTAATTATTCAAATGTTGATTATATAAGTATTTCAACTTACAATCGTTTTTTAATTCCAAAATTAAAGCCTGAATTAGGCAAGGTATTATATTTAGATGTTGATATTGTAGTTCTTGGAAATATTGAAGAATTGTATAATGTAGATTTAGAAAATTATGCATTGGGTGCTGCATGGGATGAGTCAAGAGTTTTATATAATACCGATACAAAAGATTTAATGGACTTATCTGATAATTATAAATATTTTAATGCAGGAATTTTATTAATAGATATTCAAAAATGGAATAATGATAAAATTGTTGAAAGACTTTTTGAAATTGAAAAAGAGTATGGAAAAAATGTTTTACATGCGGATGAAACATTGTTAAATAAATATTTTGATAGTAATTATAAAATTTTTGATATTGAATTTAATTATACTGATTATGATGTTTTTAATTCTCCAAATAAAAAACCAAAAATAAGACATTTTGCATCTGCTATAAAGCCTTGGAATGCGAACTTTCTTTTAAGAAATAAAGTGTTAATGCCGCTTCCTAACTATATTGATTTTTGGAAATATGCAAAAATGACCGCATTCTATGAAAAAATTCATGAAACTTATAAAAAAGAAATCGGCTCATCTTTCATAAAGCAAAGAATGAACAAATTAGTTGAAAAAACATTAAAA
>CADCOS010000110.1 GCA_902803165.1 uncultured bacterium
TCAGGTAAAGGCTTCCGATAAAAGTAAAGTTTCGGGGATTGTCCATGATGTTTCCGCTACAAGCAAAACTTTTTATATAGAACCTTCATCCATTGTTCCTTTGAATAACAAAATCAGAGAAGTAAAGTCCAAAATTTATGCCGAAGTTATAAGAATTTTGACATCATTAACTTATGATGTTAAAAAAATCATGAGAGAACTTGAACTGTCGGAAAAAATATTGGCGAAATTAGACTTGATTTTTTCAAAAGCCCGTTATGCGGTAAAAACTCAAGCTGTTGAACCGAATTTGAGCCAAGAGAAAATAGTAAAAATTGATTTAATGAGACACCCTTTATTGATTGACAGGACAGATAATCTTGTCGAAAACGATTTTTCAATAGGCGAAGGATATAAGTCGGTTATTATTACAGGTTCAAATACAGGCGGTAAAACAGTTGCGCTCAAAACGGTCGGTCTGTTTATTCTTATGATGAAATCCGGAATGTTTTTACCATGCGCTGAAGCACATATATATCCTTTCGAAAAAATTCTTGCTGATATTGGCGATGAGCAGAGTATTTTGCAGAGTCTTTCCACTTTTTCATCCCACATGAAAAATGTTATTGAAATTTTAAATCAATCAAATAATGAAACTTTCGTTCTTATTGATGAATTGTGCGCCGGTACAGATCCGCAGGAAGGCGCTATTTTAGCCGAAGTTATTCTGAAAGAACTGGCGAAAAAAGGAGCTTTTTCGGTTATTACAACACATTACGGCGAATTAAAAACATTGGAATTTTCTGATTCATATTTTAAAAATGCGAGTGTTGAGTTTAATACCGAAACATTAAAACCTACATACAAGTTAATTATAGGAATTCCCGGTTTGAGTAATGCAATTTCTATTTCAGCCAATTTGGGACTTAGCCCCGATTTGGTTTGGGAAGCTAAAGAAATGCTTATTACAAACAGAGACCGTTCAAGCCTTGCCGTTGAAAAACTTCATGATACTCAGCAGATGCTTGATTATAATTTAAAAGAAGCCGCAGAACTCAACTCTCAAGCGGAAGAACTTAAAAATATGTATGAGAAGGAGCTTTCTCAGCATAAAAAAGATAAAAAACGCGCCTTAAAAGCAATGAAAGAGCATTTTGAATCACAGCTTGACGGTGCAAAGGACGAGATTAAAGAAATTTTAAACGAATTACGTCAGGAAAAATCCGAGAAAATAGCAAGGCGTTCATATAACAGACTCGCTAAGCTTGAACAGGATTTCAGGGCTGATTTAAATTCACATGAAGAAGCGGAAACATATCAGGAAATAAATTGGAATAATGTAAAAATAAACGATAAAGTTATGCTCAAAGAGCTGAATCAACCGGTGGAAATACTTTCTATGCCCGATAAAAATAATACCCTTTACATACAAATGGGGATGATAAAAACAAAAGTTAAAAAGGATAAGCTGGCTGTATTTAATGAAAATTTAGCAAAAAAGACAAACCTTCCGAATTATTCAAAAGAAGAGTTTGTTCTTAAAAAATACGATATAACAAATACACTTGATTTGCGCGGTGAAAGAGTTGAAGAAGCTTTGGACAACTTGGAAAATTATCTTGATAAAGCGAGCCTTGCAAATCTTACCCCTGTATATATTATTCACGGACACGGAACGGGAGCGTTAAAATCTGCTGTCAGAGATTTTGTTTCAACTTCGCCTTACGTTGCAAAATTCAGAGTCGGCGAAGATGCCGAAGGCGGTGACGGAGTCTGTGTTATTGATATTAAATAATTTTATCAACAGTCTTTTCATGGTATAATTCCCTTTAAAAGGGAGTATTTTTACTATGTCTGAAAAAAAGACTTTAATATTAATTGACGGGCATGCATTGGCGTTTCGCCAATATTATGCGCTTGAAAGAACAGGGTTGAAAAATGCTGACAATGAGCCTACTTGGGCGGTTTACGGTTTTTTCAAAGCTATTTTTGATTTGCTCGCCAAAATTAAACCCGATTTTATAGCTGTTGCTTTTGATGTCGGACGTCAAACATTCAGAGTTGAAAAATATGAAGAATACAAAGCAAACAGAGAAGCTATGCCTGATACATTAAGATGCCAAATCGGAACAATTGTAGAAGGTTTGCAGGCTTTTGATATCCCTATTTATACAAAAGAAGGATTTGAAGCGGATGATGTTATCGGAACAATTTCCCGTATTGCTTCAGAGGGCGGCAACAATACTCTTATTTTGACGGGTGATCAAGACAGTTTTCAGCTTATAGATAAGGAAGGGACGGTAAAAGTTCTGATTCCTTCTAAAGGTGAACTCATTGAGTATGATTGGAACAAAGTTTATGAAAAGCTCGGCGTTTACCCAAATCAAGTTATAGATTATAAAGGCTTGAGGGGAGATACTTCTGATAATATTCCGGGGATAAAAGGCATCGGAGAAAAAACAGCACAAAAGCTCTTGGCACGTTATCCGCATCTGGAGGAATTGCTTGCCGATTGTGAAAATATTCCCGAAAAAGCAATAAAGGAAAAAATTTGCACCCAAAAAGACATCGCTGTTCTATCAAAAGATTTGGCTACTATTATAAGAGATGTGGATGTAAATTTTGATATAAACAAAGCTTCACTCACACTTCCGAATATTGAAAAAGTTTCTGCGTTTTTAAGAAGAATGCAGTTTTATACGTTTATTAAAAACATTGATAAAATTCTTTCAAAATTCAATGCGGAAGAAACTCCTCAGGAAGAGACATTGAGTCTTTTTGCAAATCAAAAAGTTCCAACTGAAGGCAGTCAGCAAAATTTATTTACACAAGCTATAAAAGAAACTGTATCTGATTCGGATACCGAATATACAACTGTTAATGAAAATAATTTGGATACAGTAATAAAAGAATTGAAAAATTCAGAAATTATCTCAATAAGGTTTAAGGAAAAAGATTCCGAAATTATTTCCGCTTCTGTTGCAAACGGAAAGAATTACTATTTCACTAAATCTTATATAAATTCTCTAAAAGATATAATAGAAAATGAAAAAATCAAAAAAGTACTTTATGACGGAAAGTCAGATTATCACAGGTTAATTAATAACGGAATCAAGTTGAATGGCTTATATTATGATGTTTTGCTTTCAAGTTATGTCAAAGATCCAAACAGAAAACATTCGATTGATGCTCAGGCGTTAGACTTTTTGGGACATATAATGGTATCTGATACGGATGAAGAAAAATTTCTTTGCGATGAAGCCGAGACCATATACAAGTTACACGAATATTGGGAAAAAAATCTTGACGAGCGGGAGCAAAAACTTGTTAAAGAAATAGAAGTTCCTTTAACTATTGTGCTTGCTAAAATGGAGCATACCGGAGTAGCAATAGATGAAGAATATTTAAAAGAACTTTCCGATTTCATGACCGAAAAATTGGCGGAATTGGAAGATTTAATTTATCAGCTTGCGGGCGAACCTTTTAATATAAATTCCCCAAAACAAGTAGCGGAAATTTTGTTTGATAAACTGGAACTTAAAACCAAAAAGAAAAAGAAAAATCGTTCAACCGGAGCGGAAGTTTTAGAAGAACTTGCCGAAGAATATGAAATTTGTGACTATATTTTACAGCACAGAAAATTTTCTAAATTGAAATCAACTTATACGGATTCTTTGCCTGCGCTCGTAAGTAAAAAGGACGGAAGAATTCATACAACTTATAATCAAGCACTAACCGTTACGGGAAGACTTTCTTCTTCTAATCCTAATTTGCAGAATATTCCGATAAGGACGGAAGAAGGAAATAAAATAAGAAGTGCGTTTTGTGCTAAAGATAAAGATAATTATTATATTTTATCGGCAGACTATTCGCAGATTGAATTAAGATTAATGGCGCATGTTTCGGGTGATGAAAATTTGATTCACGCCTTTAAATCGGGAGAAGATGTTCATACAATGACAGCTTCAAAAGTTTTTGGTGTTGATATAAAAGACGTTACCAAAGATATGAGAAGAAAAGCTAAAGCCGTAAATTTCGGAATTGTTTACGGTCAATCAAGGTACGGACTTGCCAAAAGTCTGGGTATTACAAATGATGAAGCACAGCAATTTATAGATAAATATTTTGAACATTACCCGAAAGTCAGAGAATATATGCTCAAAGAAGTCGAATTTGTAAATAAACATGGTTATGTTGAAACGATGTTCGGCAGAAAAAGGTATTTAGCTTCGGAACTTGCAAGTCCAAATTATCAAATAAGAGAATTTGCTCAACGAGCTGCAATAAATCAGCCTTTACAGGGTTCTGCGGCAGATTTAATAAAAATGGCAATGATTGAAGTTCAAAACAGACTTGAAAAACAAGATTTAAAAACGAAAATGATTATGCAAGTACATGACGAACTTGTTTTTGAAGTACCAAAAGAAGAATTGGAAACGGTAAAAGAGCTGGTTTTAGATGCAATGGGATTAAATCAGCCGCTTCAAGTTCCGCTTGAATTGGATATAAATTACGGCACCAGCTGGAAGGAATAAAAAATGGAATATAATTTTAAATCGGCCGAAAAAGCTTTAGAAAAAGAATTTGACAGAATAAACGAAATCAGAGACTACAACCAGAGAAAAGTTTTAAAAGCTTTCTATGATAACAGAGTCGCTCCGGAGCATTTTTATACAGTGTCAGGGTACGGGCATGACGATTTGGGAAGAGAAGTTTTAGATAATACTTTTGCTCAGGTTTTTTGTGCGGAAAAAGCGCTTGTAAGAATACATTTTGCTTCGGGGACGCACACGCTTGCCTGCGCTTTGTTCGGTAATTTAAAGTACGGTGATAAACTTGTTTCTGTTGCCGGTGCTCCTTATGACACTATGCAAGAGGTTATAGGAACAGCAGGCGACGAGGAAACAAAACGTGCTTCGCTAATCGGGAACGGGGTTTTGTACGACGAAGTTCCGCTTTTGAATAACGAGGCAATTGATTTTGAAAAACTTGAAAAAATGATTGATAAAACGGTTACAATGGTTTTAATTCAACGTTCCAAAGGATATTCAACAAGAAAATCTCTTTCAATGGATACTATTGAAAGAATTTGTAAAACAGTTAAATCAAAAAATCCTGATTGTATTTGCTTTGTTGATAACTGTTATGGTGAATTTGCAGACAAAAAAGAACCGCTTGAGGTCGGAGCTGATTTAATAGGCGGTTCGTTGATTAAAAATCCGGGAGGCGGAATTGTTGAAGCCGGAGGATATATTGCAGGAAAGAGCAAATTGGTAGAACGTGCGGCAACAAGGCTCACAGCCCCGGGTATCGGTTCTGAAGGCGGAGCAATGTTTAATCAGCACAGATTGATTTTTCAAGGTCTTTTTATGGCTCCTTCAGTTGTATCAGAAGCTATTAAGGGAGCTGTTCTCGCAGCGAAAGTTTTTGAGGACATAGGATTCAATTCAAGTCCTAAGTATAACGAACCGAGGACGGATATTATCCAAAATATAATATTTAATGACGCTGAAAAGTTGGAAAAATTTTGCAGAACTATTCAGTCGCTTTCTCCTGTTAACGGATATGTAACTCCTATTCCGGAATACATCCCCGGATATGAAGACAAAGTAATCATGGCAGGCGGTACATTTGTTGAAGGTTCAACAATTGAACTTTCGGCAGACGGCCCTATGCGTCCGCCTTATGTCGCATATATGCAAGGCGGTTTAAACTATGCTCATGTAAAAATTTGCCTTGAAGAAATGGTTAAAAGTTTATAAAAATCCATTCTACAGTGCTTCAACTTGTTCTTTGATATATTTGTTATCAGGTTCAAGTTCAAGAGCTTTTTTAGCGTATTCTTTTGCTGTATTCAAATATTTAGAATTTTTTGTATTTTTGTACAAATATTCGCTCGCATAAGAAGCATACAAATATGCCGAAGCATTAGTTTCGTCTATTTTGAATAAGTCTTTAAAATTATTTAAAGATTTTTCAAACTGACCGTTGATGTAATACATGTAACCAAACCTTGCGTATACTTCTTCCATTGTTTCAGGGCTGTAATATTGGTTTGGATTAAGTTTTTCATCAGAAACAGATATTACAATAGACTTTCTGTCGGATGAAAGTTGTACCGGAAGAACAGACGAATTGTAAATATTATATTCTCCCATTGCTTTCCATCCTTCAGGGAAGTACTTCGCATTTTCGTTTAAATTTTCAATACGTTTAGTTGAATCAGGGTGATCTGACCTGAAATCCTTGTCTATATCAAATGTTGATAAAAATGTAAGCACATCGGATGCTTTATTCAAGTTGTATCCGGCACGTAAAGCAAGTTTTGCGCCTTCTACATCAGCGGCATATTCCATATTTTTTGAATCAATCAGATATTTTTTCTTCATACCTATATATGCTGCTGCGGCTATACTGTTACCTAATGCGGCAAGTTTTCTTTCTCTTTCCATTTTTACAAGCAGCTGATTTGATCTTTTTTGATGACCTAAAAGTGCGTGTCCCATTTCATGCCCGATTATCAGAGCGAGTGCGTCATCATTATTGGTAAATGTGTCCAGTAAAGAAGTACTGATTGCAATATGATTAACGCTTGAAGTGTACGCGTTCGGATTTTCGGTATCTTTATAAATAGATATTCTCCAATTGATATAGTCAAGTTTATTTGCACGTATCAACCTTTCTGTGACTCTGTATATTTTATAAAAATCTTCTGCATCAGCTTGAGTAGTATAATATTTTGAATGTTTCTTACCCAAAACTTTTTCGTATTCACTATACAAAGCATTATCTTTTTTAAGTTTTTCTTCGTATTTGGCTTTTGAAACTTCTTTGTAATTACCAAATCTCATAATTTTCGGATCTTTTATACCTGAAACAGTTGTTGTTTTGGGGCTTTGGCTAGTTTTATTTTGCAATACTTTTTGAGTTGTATTGTACTTTTGTGCATGTTTCATCTCTTTGATTTGCATTTTGGCATAATCTTTTGCATAAACCGTACTTGTTAAAAACAATAGCGCCGATATTAAAACTACAAACTTTTTCATATATTCTCCTTTTTTACTATTTTACCATAATAAAAGTAAATTTAGTAAATATAGAGGGTGCGGAAAAATCCAAAAATGACAATTTTTTGAGATTGCTTTGTTTCCGGCGTTAAACGAGTTTCGGATTGCTTACGCAATTCTGTCACTCTCTGCCGGCAATCCGCTTTTCAAACCCGACTTAAGGTGTGCGAGAGTCAAGTTGTATGCGGGATAGCATACAACTTTTTTGCTTTACTTCTTTGTTTTTTAGTTTAACTACAGGTTAAATGATTTACCCCCGAGAAACCGTTCCCAAGAGTTTGCGAGAAAAACAAAGTTTTTCCGCAAACTCTATATTGTATTATAATAATTTAGTACAGATGTTTTTTGATTTTGAGGAGCTTACTAATGAAAAAAATATTTATGATAATAATAACTTTTCTTATATCATTCCAAGTTTATGCATACGGAAACGAAGGCAAATTAGTTAAAAATAAATTGTTTTCCATAAATATGCCGCAAAGTTTAAACGGTACTTATGAAGTAAAAAAAGAAAAAGACAAAATTTCTTTTTACCACAAAGATTCTAAAAAGGCAGGTTTTGGCGGTTTTGCTTTCGGAATTAAGGCATATAAAAATCCTGCGGATCATGCTGTTCTGCCGGGCAGCAGAAAAATAGGAGAATTAACCGATAAAAAAGGAAATTTGTATGATGTTGTTCTAAAACATCCGACGGATGTTCAATATGATTATACAAAAGGAACAGAAGCTCCGGAATCTTTTAAACAACTCTATAATCTGGGCGATGAAGTAAATATAAACGGAATACGAGGTTCAAAGTATTTTAAGAATCAAGGAATGAAGGGGGAAGATTTATACAAAGATATTTTGAAAAAACATCTTACGGCAATAAATGAAAAATGGGATTCTTCAAAATTAGAGGAAGAAAACATGAGTTATATGTACAACGTTATTTCGCAGAAAGATAAAATAGGTTATGCATATTATGATATTAATGCAGACGGAATTGAAGAACTTTTGATAGGAGAAATTGCCGAAGGAAATTGGAAAGGCGTAGTTTATGATATTTATACAATGGTAAACAGAAAACCAAAACACGTAATAAGCGGCGGTGCCAGAAACAGATATTATGTTTGTGATAACAGTTTTGTATGTAATGAGTTTTCTTCCGGTGCTTTAGAAAGCGGAGTAAGAGTTTATCATTTGGTAGAAAATTCTACGGAATTATTTCCTCAAGTTAGTTTTAAATATGACGGCTATTTAAATTCAAAAAA
>CADCOS010000111.1 GCA_902803165.1 uncultured bacterium
GGTTTTGCAATAGGTGCAGACGAAGCTTATATATATGTTCGTGCTGAGTATCCTCTTGCAATCAAACGTTTAAGAAAAGCTATTGCTGATGCGGAAGAAAGACACTACTTAGGTAAAAATATAATGGGAAGTGAATTTTCATTCACTATTCATATTAAAGAAGGTGCAGGCGCATTTGTTTGTGGTGAAGAAACAGCGCTTATCGCATCCATAGAAGGTGAAAGAGGTATGCCTCGTCCGAAACCGCCGTTCCCTGCTAATAAAGGTTTGTTCGGAAGACCTACTTTGATTAATAACGTAGAAACACTTGCAAATGTTCCGTTAATTATCTTAAACGGTGCTGAATGGTTCTCATCAATGGGATGTGAAACATCAAAGGGTACAAAAACTTTCGCTCTGACCGGTGAAGTAAATAACACAGGTCTTATTGAAGTTCCAATGGGAACAACGCTAAGACAAATTATCTTTGATATCGGCGGCGGTATTAGAGGCGGTAAGAAATTCAAAGCCGTACAAATAGGTGGTCCGTCAGGCGGATGTTTGACAGAAGAACACCTTGATATTTCAATGGATTATGATTCATTGATTAAAGCCGGTGCAATGGTTGGTTCAGGCGGTCTTGTAGTTATGGCTGAAGATACTTGTATGGTTGAAGTAGCAAGATTCTTTATGAACTTTACAAAGAACGAATCTTGCGGTAAGTGTGTTCCTTGCCGTGAAGGTACAAAGAATATGCTTAAAATATTGGAAAAAATTGTTGCAGGTAAAGGCGAAATGGAAGACTTAGACAGACTTGAACAACTTGCTTTAACCGTAAAAGACGGTTCCCTCTGCGGTCTTGGTAAAACTGCACCAAATCCTGTACTTTCGACACTCAAGTACTTTAAAGACGAGTACATTGCTCATATTCGTGATCATAAGTGTCCTGCAGGTGTTTGTACTGCAATGAAGAAAATTACTATTGATCCTGAAAAATGTAAGGGTTGTACAAAATGTGCAAGAACTTGTCCTGTCGGTGCAATTGAAGGAACGGTTAAAAATCCTCATAAGATTGATCAAACTAAATGTATCAAGTGTGAGGCTTGCTTAAATGCATGTCCGTTCAAGGCGATAGGTAAGGAATAAGGGGAATACAGAAATGAGTGAAGATAAAAAAACATTGTTCATAGAAGGCAAAGAGGTCGAATTTACAAACGAACCTAATTTGCTTGAAGTAATTAGAAAAGCAGGAATGAATGTTCCTACATTATGCTATAGACCTGATTTGACTTCTTTCGGCGCTTGCAGAATGTGCGTTGTAGAAGTTGAATATCCAAACGGCAGAAAAATGATTAATTCATCTTGTACAATGCCTCCGGAAGCAGGAATAAAGGTTCATTTGAATACTGAAAAAGTAAGAAAAATAAGAAAAATGGTTCTTGCATTACTTCTTGCTAATCATGACAGAGAATGTACAACTTGTGATAAATCAGGAAATTGTGAACTGCAAAGATATGCGGAAGAGTATGGTATTAAGCACGTTAAACAATATGCACAAAGGGATATTATGGTTATGCCAGATGACAGTTCTTGTGCATTACATCGTGATAACAACAAATGTATTCTTTGCGGAGCTTGTGTCAGAGCTTGTGATGAACATCAAGGCTTGCAAGTTTTAGGATTTGCAAACAGAGGCAGCAAAACTGTTGTAGAACCAATGGCAGGTAAAGATTTGGCAAAGAGCGAATGTATTAATTGCGGTCAATGTGCTGCTGTTTGTCCGACAGGTGCTATTACAATTAATTCAACTCAACTTGATGAAGTATGGAAAGAAATTACTAACCCTGAGAAGAAAGTTGTAGTTCAATTTGCACCGTCAGTTCGTGTTGCTATCGGTGAAATGTTCGGACTTGAACCGGGTGTTAATTCAACTAAGAAAATAAATGCAGCGCTTAGAAAAATTGGTTTTGATTTAGTATTTGATACTAATTTCTCAGCTGACTTAACTATTATGGAAGAAGCTCACGAATTTATCGACAGACTTCAAAACGGCGGTAAGTTACCGTTATTTACGTCTTGCTGTCCTGGTTGGGTAAGATTCTTAGAACTTCAGCACCCTGATATGCTTGAACATTTATCAAGCTGTAAATCTCCACAAGGTATGATGGGAGCAATTATCAGAGAATATGTTCCTCAATATTATCCTGAAATAACTTCTGAGAATTTGGTAAGTGTTTCAATAATGCCTTGTACGGCTAAAAAGTATGAAGGTAAGAGAGAACAGTTCAAAATGGCTGATGGCAGACAGGAAATCGATTACGTTCTTACGACTCAAGAACTGGGCAGAATGATAAAAGAAGCCGGAATCGACTTTAAAAACCTTGAAGGAGAAGAACCAAACTCTCCGTTCGGCAAATATACAGGCGCAGGTACAATATTCGGTGTTTCCGGCGGTGTAGCTGAAGCTGCCGCAAGAACAGCTTATGAAGTTGTTACAGGGGAAACTCTTAAAGACGTAGTAATCAATGATATGAGAGGTACAAAACGTGTAAAAACCGTTGAACTCGATCTTAAAGGTACTCATATTAAAGTGAAAATCGTTAATACTTTGAGAGAAGCAGAAAAATGCATAAGAGAAATCAAAGAAGGTAAAGCTGATTACCAACTTCTTGAAGTAATGGCTTGTCCAGGCGGATGTATTAACGGCGGAGGTCAACCTCAAAGTTGTAACGATTCCAATATTAAGGAATTGAGAGCACAAGGTCTTTATACAGATGATGCTACAGGTGAATGGAGAAAATCTCATGAAAATCCTGAAATCAAGGATTTATATGCTAAGCATCTGGAAAAACCAAACTCTCATAAAGCGCATGAGTTGTTACACACAACTTACGTAAACAAGAGAAAAGATTGCTATATATCAATTGGTGAGTAGTAAAATTGATTGAATAAACAGAGCGGCGAACTTATTTAAGTTCGCCGCTTATTTTATGGTTTTGACTTTATATTCAACAAAAGTATATAATATAATAAATGAGGGCTGAAAATATTATGAAAAAGTTTATAATAGCATTGTGTTTAGGTTTAGGATTGAATAGTTTTGTAATGGCAGCGCAGCCGAATCCTATTCCTGCGGATATGAAATTACCATCAAAATATACTCCTGAATATATGGAAGTACTAGCTAAAGAATATAAAAAAGTTTCTAATGACGAAATTATTTTTGTAGCTTTAGATATGATGAAAGGTTCAACTGCTGATTTTTCGAGAAGAGCTATTATGGGATACAATCTTACGCAATATCCTATGAAAATAGCTTTTAAAAATTTATCCGAATTAAATGAATCTTATGCATCTTTTGATGCGGTCGGCTGGAAGAAAAAGGGAAAACTATATATTTATATTAATCCTAAACATGAATCAGCACCTCCGGCAGCACTGGCGGCGTTATTATCTCATGAGGCGCTTCATCAGGACGAATATAACTCTTTAAGTGAAGAGACTTATGCTTGGACAATGGAAGCAAATGTATGGTCAGAAATGTTAAAGCGTTATCCTGAATCTAATAATAAAGAATCTTCGCTTGTTGCCAGAGAAAACATATTAAAACAATTGCTTGAAAAGGGTAACGGAACTGACAAATATATAAGAAAAACGGTTTATTCCAATCCGGGATATAAAAACCTTCCGATAACATCTCCAGGCTATGGAGAAATTACTAAGTAGTAAAAAATTATAATAAACCCATAAGTCATATAAAAGTATATTGATAACTAAACATTGTTGATGTTAAATTATCAGTATGAGAGTTAAGCAATTTATAATACCGTTATTACTTGTTTTAATATTAATAATGTTCAATCGAGTATTTAAAGAAACTTTTAATCGTGCGAACAATTATTTTTCAAACCAAGCATTGTATAATACTGATGTAATGGCACCTCAAAAGTTTTTTGAAAAAACCTGGCGTGTCATAGCGCGGGATTATTATGAACCTTCATTAAATCATCAGGATTGGAGTCGTTGGAAAAATCGTTACAGCGGAAAAATTAAGACAGATGAAGATGCAAGAGTCGCCATAGACTCTATGATTGCAAGTTTGAATGAACCTTATACAAGATATCTGACTAAAAAAGATTTTGAGGATTTGGCAACCTCAATTACTTCAAAAATATATGGTATAGGCGTAAATATATATTCAAATTCCGGTAAAATAGAAATTTTTCATGTCATGCCTTCAACACCTGCAGATTTAGCACAATTAAAGCAGGGAGATATAATATCAGAGGTTGACGGAAAAGATATTAACGGAATGAATGTATCAGAGGTTGCGGCACTTGTAAGAGGTCCGGAAAACAGTGTTGTTGAACTTACTATACTTCGTAACGGGGAAAAATTTACAAAAAAAATAAAAAGAAAAGAGATTAAAATAAAGAATGTAAAAAGTTCGGTATTGAATAATCATATTGCGTACATTCAGATAATAAGTTTTATGGGAGAAACTACTCCAAGTGAGTTTGTAGAAGCTTTGGATAACACTAAAAATACTGATTCGGTAATAATAGATTTAAGAGGAAACACCGGCGGTCTCTTGGATAATGCGGTATTTATTGCAAATATGTTTATAAATAACGGCGAAATAGTTGAGATTATATATAGGAACGGAAATAAGAAAACAATTAGTGCGGCTCCGAACAAAAATTTGGTTAAAAAACCTGTAGTTGTTTTAGTTAACGGAGCAAGCGCAAGTGCCAGTGAAATTCTTTCGGGAGCATTGAGAGATTCACACACGGCAAAGTTAATCGGAAAAAAGACCTTCGGAAAAGGATTAGTGCAAAAAGTAGTTCCGCTTCCTAATAGTACAGGTTTAAATGTAACAATTGCAAGATATTTAACACCAAATGGTACAGATATAAATAAACTGGGCATACAACCGGATATAGAAGTAGGTAACGAATTTGATTTTTATTTAAATGATTCTCAGAAAGATATTCAATTGGAAACGGCTAAAAATTTATTGGAAAAAGAGCTTAATAAATAAAATTTATCTGTATTTCTTTTTTAATTCTTTTAAATCGGAATCGGTTATGGTTTGATGTTCTTTTTTATCGTACATATAATACATTAAGCTGTTTATGTCGTCAGAATGCGGTAATCCTACAGCATGCCCGATTTCGTGAAGCATAACCTGATAAATTCTGATACTTTCTCCTCTTTTATTTGATTTATCACCAAAGTATTTAGTTGTATCAATTTCTATGTAATTTTGTGTAAAATAACCGTTTCGGGTGTGGTAATGGGTTAAACCGAGAGCGTGTGTCCCATCTCTTTGCATTCCAAGATTGCCGGTAAATTTAACATAAATATCCGAATTCTCTTGTTTATCAACGTATTTGAATTTAACAATACCCCCTGAGACTGTTTGCCATTCATTAAAAGCTTTTGTCATAAGCTCAGAATATTTGTTTCCGGAAGGTATATACACTTTTACAGGCATGTTTTGCCAACGAGGAACATTTGATGCAAAAGCGCATAAGCACGCAATAATTAAGGTACAAAAAAATACAACAATTTTTTTCATTAAACTTTTCCTGTTGAACCGAAACCGCCTTCGCCTCTTGCTGTTTCGGACAATTCGGTTACTACTTCGATTTTTGCTTGTTCTACACGAGCAATAATCATTTGGGCAATTCTTTCATCTGGTTGAATTGTGTATTCTTCGTTAGATAGATTTACAACTCCGACACAAACTTCTCCTCTGTAGTCTTCGTCAACAGTGCCGACGCAATTTATCAAACTGATACCGTGCTTTATAGATAAGCCGGAACGAGGTCGAATTTGCGCTTCATAGCCGTGTTCAAGCTCAATTTTCAATCCGGTAGGGATAAGATACCTTTCAAGAGGTTTTAAGGTTATAGGTTCAGTTATAGCGGCACATAAATCCATGCCTGCAGCGCCTTCTGTTTTATATTCAGGAACAAATTTGTTATGTGCCATTCTGTAAATCTTTAAAATCATACTCAACTCCTTTTTATTAATTACGGGTTGAATAGTTTTGCTTATTCAACCCGTATCAAAATTTAAAATACATAAATTAAGCTGTAATAATTGTTTTGCCGTCAACAACCTGTTTAGGGAAAATTGTAAATTCCTGCAGATTTTCTATTCCTAATTTAGCGGGTTTTTTATTAGCTTCATTAGCTTTTTCAATAGGACTTTCCGTTTCAGGCGAAGACATAAAACTGTTACTTAAATGTATAAATAAATTACGTCTCTGGTACCCTTCGTCAGAAGGAATTTGTGATATTGCTGATACTTTCATACTGTGATTGCCTCTTGTTGGAGGTAAATATATTACCCTAACTAATACTTACCAAATTATTCTACAATTTTGATATGAGCTGTGTCAATAATATATAAAAATTTGTAACAAAAAAATGTTTATGTTAGTATTGTAAAGCAAAGTTTGAAAATTAAATAAAAAA
>CADCOS010000112.1 GCA_902803165.1 uncultured bacterium
ACGACTCAAAAGACACATAACACAACCTTTCATACAACCTACACACTAACCTTCTACACACATGAGGAATTATTACAAAAAGATTCCAAACCCCTTCCCACAAAGACGGGGTTTCTTTTTTGCTTATTTTTTACAAAACATCTCTGTCTGATTTGAAAATTCGGATTAAAACTTTATATTTCCCTGTTTATACAGTTGAACAAGCTGCTTAAACTTCTTCTCTGCGGGTGTTTTTATTCGCAGACTGTTTATAATCATAAATTTTAACGTGTTCCAACCGAATTTGGAAAACAACGGCAATGAGCCCTTTACGGGAGCCGGAACTTTTGTCGTTAATTCAAAATTATCAACACCTATTTCTGCCAGCTCTTTACTCGCTTTGATTGCAGACTTATAGTTACCCATCAATATTGATGTTGTAGTATCAAGTTTTAGCTTATATATTCGCTGCGCAATTGCGCTGTTTAAATCTACCTGCACCGAATTTCCCTTTTATATCCTGTCAAAGCCCGTATATTTTCTTAAAACTTCAGGAACAATAACAGTTCCGTCAGCTTGTTGGAAGTTTTCTATAATTGCAGCAAAAGTTCTTCCTACAGCGAGCCCGGAACCGTTCAAAGTATGAACAAATTGAACTTTTCCTTCTTTATTTCTGTATCTTATATTTGCTCTTCTTGCCTGATAGTCGCCAAAGTTTGAGCAGCTTGAAATTTCTTTGTAAGTGTTATAGGAAGGAAGCCATACCTCCAAATCGAAACACTTATTTGCACTAAAACCTATATCAGCAGTACAAAGCGCTACTCTTCTATAAGGAAGTCCCAACAATTCCAAGCATTTTTCCGCATTGCGTGTTAATTTTTCGTGTTCTTCCTTGCTTGTTTCAGGAGTTGTAAGTTTTACCATTTCAACTTTGTTAAACTGGTGAACTCTGATTAAACCTCTTGTATCTTTACCCGCAGAACCTGCTTCCCGTCTAAAACATGGAGTATATGCCGTCATATATTTCGGCAAGTCTTCTTCACTCAAAATTTCGTTTTGATAAATGTTTGTAACCGGAACTTCTGCTGTCGGTATCAAATATAAATCCTCGTCAACACATTTATACATATCTTCGGCAAATTTAGGCAATTGACCTGTACCGGTCATTGTAGCTGCGTTTGCCATAAACGGAGGTAATATTTCTTCATATCCTTCTTCTTCAGTGTGCTGATCCAAGAAGAAATTGATAATCGCACGCTCTAGTCTTGCACCTTTGCCTCTGTATAAAGTGAATCTTGATTGAGAAATCTTTACGCCTCGCTCAAAATCAACAATACCTTTTTCTTCACACAAATCCCAATGAGCTTTTGCCTCAAAATCAAACTTTGTAGGTTCACCCCAAGTTTTAACCGTCGGGTTATCGTCCTCTGATTGACCTACAGGAGTCGTTTCATCAGGAATGTTTGGCGTGTGCAAAAGGAAATCCCTTTGTGCCGCATCCAATTCAACCTGTTTTTCTTCTAAAGCTTTAATTTCGTCACCAAGCTTACGAACATCTTCTTGAACAGCGTCGGTATTTTCGCCGTTCTTTTTCATCATACCGATTTTTTGGGATTCATTTTTTCTCTTTGCACGCAATTCATCGGCTTGTGCCTGAATTTTTCTTCTTTCCGAATCAATTTCCAAAACTTTGTCAATGGAAAGTTCAGGGTTTCTTCTTTTCAAAAGTTCGTTTATCTTTTCAGGATTTTCTCTAATCAATTTAATATCTAACATATTTGTTACCTCTTCTTTTGAACTGCTGCAAATTTTCTCCGTAAATTATTATAATTCAAAGATAATAAATTAAAAAGGGATTTGTTATATAAAACAAACCCCTTTTTCAAACATCGAGTTACAAAAACTAGAACATAAGTCCTGCTTCTCTTGCTGCATCTGCTAAAGCGGCAACTCTTCCGTGATATAAGAAACCGCCTCTGTCAAATACTACACATTCAATGCCGGCAGCTTTTGCTTTTTTAGCAATAGCTTCACCTACTACCTTAGCGGCTTCAATGTTTCCGCCGTGAGCAAGCTTTTCTTTCAAGTCTTTATCAACTGATGAAGCTGAACATACTGTTACATGTTTTTCATCATCAATTAATTGCGCATAAATGTGTTTAGTACTTCTGTAAACAGCTAATCTTGGGAACTCGGTAGTTCCTGCCACTTTTACTCTTATAGACTGATGTCTTTTTTGTACTTTGTTTTTTCTGATTTCTTGTTTAATCATTTTCTTTCCTTCTTTCTTACTGCTTTAACGGGCTATAACCCTTCACATGTAATATTTGTTACCAAGTGATCAAGTGATTATGTGATCAGGTGGGTTTTTAGTTTCGTGCCCTGCTCGTCTTGCCCTTCGGCAAGCCGACTCCGGCACTTCACACCGGCTTACGCATTTTCGCGCCTGTGCAATCTCAGATTGCTTCACTTCATTCGCTTTCGCTCATTCCGTAACGGCGCTATCGTAGTGTTTCGTGCCCTGCTCGTCTTGCCCTTCGGCAAGCCGACTCCGGCACTTCACACCGGCTTACGCATTATTTTTTGCCTGCTTTACCGGCTTTACGTCTGATGTATTCGCCTTCATACTTAACACCCTTTCCTTTATATACTTCAGGTGGACGTTTGCTTCTTATGAATGCTGCTACATCGCCGACAGTTTGTTTGTTTGAACCTTTTACAGTAATCTTTGTGTTAGCTTCTACGCTAAGTGTAATTCCTGCAGGAGGTACAATTAATACCGGGTGAGAATATCCTAATGCCATATTAAGATTTGAACCTTCCATATTAGCACGATAACCTACACCGACAATTTCAAGTTTCTTTTCGAATCCTTCAGATACACCCTTAACAGCGTTTGCGATTAGTGTTCTGTACAAACCGTGCAATGCACCTGTTTTTCTGTCATCTGAATTTGGTTCAACAATAATATGATTATCTTGAACAGAAACTTTTACTTCGTCTCTGAATTCTACTGATTCAGTACCTTTTGAACCTTTTACGGTTACAATATTACCTTCAATCTTTACTTCTACGCCTGAAGGTATTTCAATCGGTTTTTTACCTATACGTGACATAATTTTTCTCCTTTTCTACAGGCTTTCTGTCAATGACCTGTGTTTTTTGGTGATCAAGTGATTCGGTAATCAGGTGATCAAGTAGTTTATTAGTATATGTAGCAAAGAATTTCGCCGCCCAAGTTTTCTTTTCTTGCTTTACGGTCAGTTAACAATCCTTTGCTTGTTGAAATAATTGCAATACCCATACCGCCAAGCACTTGAGGCATGTTTTTAGCCTTGCAATAGCTTCTCAAACCCGGTTTTGAAACTCTTTTTAAGTTTGAAATAACAGGTTTGTTTGACTCATCATATTTTAATGAAATAGATAAAGTCTTGAAATGTCCGTCAACTTTTTCTTCATAGTCAGAAATATAACCTTCTTCTTTCAAAACCCTTGCCAAAGCAACTTTCAATTTTGAAGACGGCATTTCTACCGACGGATGAGAAACAACGTTAGCGTTTCTGATTCTTGTTAGCATGTCTGCTATCGGATCTGTGTTCATATTTTCTTCCTTTTTCTTGCGGTGCAGTTTACATCTCACGCATTTTCGCTTCTGTGCAATCCGAAGATTGCTTCACTTCATTCGTTACGCATCTATGCATATCTATTGAGCGTATTGAATCATTGTGCGAGTGTACTTGCACCCTTCTACCCGTCGCTTACCGAACTAATTTTGGCTCATAAAAAGCGTATTTCGGCAGTCCGACATGAGAATAGTATCATGGTCGTTTTTATTTTGCAAATATATTTTAATATTCTGTTAATGTTTGTTAATAAGCCTTAATTAAAAAAAGTTTTATTTCTTTGTCAAATCTTTCAACCCTTTTAACGTATCTGTAATCAGCCAAAGATGTAAGAATAAGAACTAC
>CADCOS010000113.1 GCA_902803165.1 uncultured bacterium
TCCGCAGAATCTTGCTTTTTTCTTAATTGCATCAAGTAAAGATTCTTCTGCCCCTGAGAAGTTCCAGTCTGTTGAGAATAATTTCCAGATTTTTGCCTGAACTATATTTTCTTCCGGCACATTCAATTTGGCAAGAGCTTTTTTGCCTTCGTGTTCTGGTACATCATAAATGTACTTTTTGCCGTCTTGTATCATCCTGAAATCAACATAAGAAATATTATGTTTGTGACAAATATTTCTTTCCATTTCATTTAATTTAATACCGAGTTCTTTATCTTTTTTACCTGTTACAATGTATTTATGTAAAAGGTCGCTAAATTCCTCATCTTCCCTTATAAGTTCTGCCATGCGCTTTTCTTCTTCTTCAAGATGCTCGGATGCCATATCTTCAACAACATCCATTGCCCTATCTGTATATATTTCAGCCATGCCGTATATTTTTGTATCAGGGCTTAAGTTTCTATAATTTCCGTCAGTCTGAGGTTCAACTGCCATCAAAATTCTCTGACGAAATGCATTATTTGGCAGATACTTATCTGTCCATATAATAGAGTCAATGGTATGGGGCATAGCAGCAAGCCCTTCGTCATATTCTTTTTTCAAAAGTCCGTACCCGCCTCTGGGCATAACTTCCCTTTCACCGTTTGTTTTAGCTTTTAAATAATCACCGATTGATGTAGTATTGCCTTCTCTATCGGTCATCAGATTTCTTTCCTGTACTCTTTGATTTACATCTGCGATTTCGCAGCTTTCTTTGGCAAGTTGATTCATAAGTTCAAAATCGCCTCTGTATATTTTTTCACCGCTTTTTTTGACCAAACCATCCATAATGTGGGTTTCTACAAAGTTTGTTTCCGGTCTTTCAGCCTGTTTTTCTTCCCAACGGAGATGCGTTGCATTTCTCATTGCTTTTTCTGATTCTTTAACATCATCAGGATATAACAGGTTATTTATCGGATCTACTGCTGCTCTTGCATGTACCTTCATACACTCATTATATATTTTTTCGTTATTTGCTTTATATTCATCAACAAGTCTTTGAAATTCTTCTGCGGAAACATCTTTTTTATGTTTTAACCTTAAATCGGCAAGAAGTTCACGCCATTCTGTTTCTAATTCCACAATTGCAACTTCTTTTTGCTCTCCTGTTTTTGTGTCTTTAACAGTTGCATTATTTAATAAAACCGCACCGAAAGACGGCTGATTTTTTGACATTTTTGAAACACCATAATTAGCAGAACTAATTGAACTAATGTGCATACACATACTCCTTTTTGAACTTGTAAACTATAAATATTCCGACGATATATCGTAAGAAATAGTATAATATATAAGATATTACAAGCATATATTTACACATCAATTTGGTTAATAAAGGATAAATCCTATCAGGCAGCCTGCAATTATGCCAACAACAGTCAAAATAGCGATAACTTTTATGGTATCTTTAAAATTATTATTCTTCAGCAATACCAACAAACCAAAACCGCCGTTTGTAAGCAGTTTGTATGTCGGATTTACTAATCCGACAATTAATATTTTTGTTGACTTAGTCTGAAGATAATGTCTACAATGTCAAAAGTTATTGTTGGGCTAAAAACCAATCTACAGACTTTCTGATTTATTTAAACCTTTTATCATTTCTTCTTGCATCTGCAAAAATTTGCTTATTCTCGCCTTTTAAACCGATATATCTCCAATGCCAAGGTTCAAAACCTAACCCCTGCGCATTATTTTCAGGGAAAGATAATTCAAAACCAAAACCGGAAGCATTATTTAAAAGCCACTCGTACGCAGGTGAATCCTTGAACCAATCCTCTGTTTCATTTATATCCACTGCCAAACCCGTATGGTGTTCCGAGTACCCCGATGGCGCAGAATATGTTAATCGTGCTTTCATTTGCTCATCTGTCGGATAAACATAATCACCTTTTCTGTCTTTAAACTTTCTTCTGAAAACCTGTATTTGATAATGTGAAGAACGATACCCCGAAACAACTTTTATTCTGATACCGTCTCTTTTTGCCGACTTTTTCATTTCCTTAAAAGCCTCGGCACAGTCTTTTCTGATTCTAAATCCATCAACTTTTACCAGCTGACTAAGCTCGCAATCTTCATACCTGTAATGAGTAATCCCGAATTTTTCTATCTTAGAACTTGTTTCCGTCCCGTTTATAATATCATCAAATTCACGTTTCACAATAATTACCTCTAGAACATTTTTTGATAAGACGATACTAACATATTAGTTGATATTATACAATTTTTGCAATAAAAAAAAGCGGACGACGAGACTGTCTTGACCTGTTCGCATTAAACGTGTCTTCGGATTTTGCTTCAAAAAATTTCATTCTTTTCGCAAAATTCCTCCGCACTCTGCTCACAGTGTAATTTAACATACAGAACAAGATGTAATTATCTATGAGATGGAGATGGCCTTTTCCTAATCTAGCAACTTTTTATCACGCATATTTTATTTATTGTTTTATATTTTCATGATCAAAATTGTCATGATGAAATATTTTGACGAATGCTTTGAAACAGTCTTTTGTAAATATTTTTAATAATTGTAACAAATTTATATTTTAAAATAGCATGGGAAATAACCCTGCATTGACATAGTACATAAAATCAATTCTTCAAAAGAATTATTTTATTAACAACAAAAAATGTTAATATACTATTGTAAATTACTACAATTGATTAATTTAAGTTCTTGTTATCTTAAATAAATCTTTTGATTAATATGTTCTTATATCTATTTATGTTAGTATTATATTGTTATTTTAGGAGATTATTATGTCAGAACTATTTCCACATCAGACAGTCAAAGAAGTTGCATTTGAAATAAAATTTTCAAATTTATTTTTTATTGAAAATAAAATAGGTGATTTTCAATTTAAAATAATGGAAGAATTTCCAGATAGTGAAGAAGTTATTCAAAGGCAGTTTATAATATCACCATCAGAAAATTATTCTAAACCAGAAGACATTGATCAGGATGCACCAACTAAAAAAATATGGAAATTCATATCTCCAAAAGGTTACAATTTGAATATATCTACAAACTTTTTGTCAATTACATCATCTGTTCATAAAACATATAATAATCCTGCGGGAGAATTCAAATTTAGGGATATTATACAATTAGCACTTGAGAGTTTTTCAAGTATTATGCCAACATCAATTGATATAAAAAGAATAGGCTTAAGGTATATTGATGAGTGTCCTTTGCCTAAAAATCTAAATAATGATAATTATAAAAAATTATATAATACAACTTTTGAATTAGATAGGTTTAGAATTGAAAATACACCTTTACAACAGTATATAGTTCAACATAAACTTGAAAATAATATAGAAATAAGATATTTAGAATTTAAAAATGAAGAAGGTGTTAAGTTAGATTTTGATGCAAGTAAGACTAATGTAAAGTTATCTGACTGTCTTAATATTACGGATCAGCTTTATCAAGCTGTTCACGAAGAATGGGAAAAAACAATCACAGAAGAATTTAAGAATTATATGCGAACAGGAGAAGTACCTTGTTAGAAAAAGAATATTATTTTGGTAATGCTACAGGCGATACAAAAGTAAATACTAAATCTCTAGTTGAAAAATTTGATAAGTATTCAATAAGATTAATTTTAGATGAAGATAATAAATTTATTCGAGTTGATGAAGTAACCATTAGTAAAAATTTTCTTGAAAGTCAACATAAAAAAGCAAGTTCCTGCGATTTTAGTGAATATTATAGAGATTAAGGATTATAATGTTTTATTGTAAAAAGTTCAATCCTAAAGAATTACGTTTTGGAGATGTTATTGTAGGACAACATCTATATTCGTTAGATCTAAATGATAAGTCAAGTGTTAAAGATTTCAAATTAAAAGTAAATTTGCATAAATATGACGTTGTGCTCACCCCTTGTTGCTCCATACGCGATAACAATATAATCGTTACACCCTTAATACCAATTCAAACAAAATTTTTTTTGAATCCTTTTTTTGAAGAAGATTTATTAAGAATTAATAAAATTAACAAACCGCATAACTATATTCCACCACAAGAATGGGAACGAAAAAGCGATGAAGAAAAAAATGAAATATCAGCACGAGAAGAGTGTTATACATTAACAGATTTGTTTATATATGATAGAAATGATTTATTTGATTCATATCCTTTAGTCAAATATAATCCTCAAACTAATGAAAAAACTAAAATTTATACCAATTATTATATGATAGACTTCAAAAATGTTTATAATATAAAACTTGATACAAATAATAAATCTGATAATTATTTAACAAAATCTAAGGTCTTAGAATTATCAAGAGAAACACGAATTGATTTAAATCACAAATTAAAAGCTTTTTATAGAATTGCAGAAGAAGATTTATTATAAAGTCTTATAATTTATAAGTTATTGAGACTTAATATAAATAATATGATTAAATTGACCACGCGTGAGGGATGGTTTTAATTTATAAACAAGCTTCTTTAATATTGGTCCATATAAATTTTGATTCTTTTTATGATACAATGAATGTACTAAGTATAAGTGTTTTGGAGTATTTATGGCAAATGAAGTTTCTAAAATTTATAGTGATATAGCAGAGTTACTTAATGTTGCTCGTGCCAAGGCATATCATGCTGTAAATTCAATTATGGTAGAGACCTATTGGAAAATCGGGCAACGTATTGTTGAAGAAGAACAAGGTGGAAGCTCCAGAGCAGAATATGGTACGAAACTCATTGAAAACTTGTCAAAATACTTAACTGATACATTTGGCAAAGGCTTTTCCGAAGCCAATTTAAAGAATATGCGACAATTTTATCTTACTTATCCTAAATTCGACAGACAGTGTCTAGCGAATTTATCTTGGTCAAATGTTGCAAGAATTATCAGAATCGATAATCCAGAAGAGAGAAACTATTACTTAACAGAAGCTGTTTCTCAAAATTGGTCTTATCGTCAATTGGAAAGGAACATAAAAAGTGGTTATTATCATAGGCTTTTATCAACACAAGAAAAATCAAATGATGCAGAAAAATGTTTACCAGCTATGGTTGATACAAAAGAATTTATCAAGGATCCTTATGTTTTAGAATTTCTTGATTTGCCGGAAAATATTGAAGGTAAAGAAAGTGCTTTAGAATCAGCTTTAATCAACAATTTACAAAAATTTCTGCTTGAGCTTGGCAAAGGATTTTCGTTTGTTGCTCGCCAATTCAGAATCAGTACTGAAACAGACCACTTTTACGCAGATTTGGTATTTTACAACTATCTGCTCAAATGCTTTGTAGTTATTGATTTAAAAACTACAAAATTATCTCACGCAGATATTGGACAGATGGATATGTATGTCAGAATGTTTGATGAATTAAAGCGTGGTGCAGATGACAATCCGACTATTGGTATCATTTTATGTACTGATAAATCCGAGACAATGGTTAAATACTCTGTCCTTCAGGAAAGCCAACAAATTTTTGCAAGTAAATATAAAACAGTTCTTCCGACAGAAGAAGAACTTGCTGATATGATTCAAAAAGAGAACACAAGATTGCTTATAACCGAAGATTAATAACATTTTTCAATCATAAATTTGCACCAAGAACATGCTTCGCGGTTTTTACGTTTAGTATCTTCATCAGCTTTATAATTTAAAATTTTTTCCAACACATCAAAAGCTTGTTTACAGTACTCTTTAGCCGGTTTATGATCGTTTACACCATTCGCCGTTTTTTGTAATGACTTAAAAACAGATAAGGCATTCCTGTAATTCTCTAAATTGCAATTAAAATGGTTTTCAATAAAGCATATAATATAGTTTAATGCTTCAAGAAACATCTCTTTTGTTATAGTTTTATTCTGTATTCTTATAGGGAAAACTTTGTTCATATTTACTCCTTTTTTATATTGTAGCATATGTAAAATCTGGCATTATTTGTATGTGTCTTTTTGTAAAACTTTTCTGCTTTTAAATCTTTTTCACGCTAATGTTGTGTGTCAAAGGAGGTTTTTGTATGGAAAAAGTCGGATTTAATATTACTCCAAAGGAATTTAAACAATTGAGCAAGTGGTCGGAAAATATTTATAACACTGCTGTTGTTATTGATTATTTCGTTGCGAATCAGCCAGAAATAGAAGAATGCTATAATTTGGCGCCGGTAATTAAGCATTTGCGAAATTATGCGGATATATTGAACTCATTTTTTATCGATCACGAAAAAGATATTGAAAATTTAAACCTTGTTTAAAACAGGTTTATGAACTGTACCCTGAAAAGTGGACAATTAACTAACGAGTAAAAAATTTTTGTATTCGATTGGTGTCATTTTATTCTTCGACCA